>NZ_JASHHB010000007.1:0-139309 GCF_047460035.1 Streptococcus mitis
ATATGATTCTTTCTAATGAGTTGTTTCGTCGCTTTTCATTATAGGTCATATGGGACTTTTTTTCTACACAAAAATAGGCTCCATAATATCTATAGGGGATTTACCCACTACAAATATTATAGAGCCTGAGTATTTTAGTTAGAATTATGCTATACTATTTGAAAAGAATCCTGTTTAATGTTCAGGTTTCCTATTAAAAGAAGAATTGGAGTTTGCTTATGAAAGCGATTATAACTGTTGTTGGTAAAGATAAATCTGGAATTGTTGCAGGTGTTTCTGGTAAAATTGCAGAATTGGGTTTGAATATTGATGATATCTCTCAAACTGTCTTGGATGAATATTTCACGATGATGGCTGTCGTCTCTAGTGATGAAAAACAAGATTTCACTTATCTTCGTAATGAATTTGAAGCTTTTGGGCAAACTTTGAATGTGAAAATCAATATTCAGAGTGCAGCGATTTTCGAAGCTATGTATAATATCTAGGAGGTTATCATGGATATTAGACAAGTTACTGAGACCATCGCCATGATTGAGGAGCAAAACTTCGATATCAGAACTATTACCATGGGGATTTCCCTTTTGGACTGTATCGATCCAGATATCAATCGTGCTGCGGAGAAAATTTATCAAAAGATTACGACCAAGGCAGCTAATTTAGTGGCTGTTGGCGATGAAATTGCGGCTGAGTTGGGGATTCCAATCGTTAATAAGCGTGTATCGGTGACTCCTATTTCTCTGATAGGGGCAGCGACAGATGCGACGGACTACGTGGTTCTGGCAAAAGCGCTTGATAAGGCTGCGAAAGAAATCGGTGTGGATTTTATTGGTGGTTTCTCTGCCTTGGTACAAAAAGGTTATCAAAAGGGAGATGAGATTCTCATCAATTCTATTCCTCGTGCTTTGGCTGAAACGGACAAGGTCTGCTCGTCAGTCAATATCGGCTCAACCAAGTCTGGTATCAATATGACGGCTGTGGCAGATATGGGACGAATTATCAAGGAAACGGCAACTCTATCTGATATGGGGGCAGCTAAGTTGGTTGTATTCGCTAATGCTGTTGAGGACAATCCATTTATGGCGGGTGCCTTCCATGGTGTTGGGGAGGCAGATGTTATCATCAATGTCGGAGTTTCTGGTCCTGGTGTGGTGAAGCGTGCCTTGGAAAAAGTTCGTGGAGAGAGCTTTGATGTAGTAGCCGAAACGGTCAAGAAGACTGCCTTCAAGATTACTCGTATCGGTCAATTGGTTGGTCAGATGGCCAGTGAGAGACTGGGTGTGGAGTTTGGTATTGTGGACTTGAGTTTGGCGCCAACTCCTGCGGTTGGAGATTCTGTTGCACGTGTCCTTGAGGAAATGGGGCTAGAGACAGTTGGTACGCATGGAACGACGGCTGCCTTGGCTCTCTTGAATGACCAAGTTAAGAAGGGCGGAGTTATGGCCTGCAACCAAGTTGGTGGTTTGTCTGGTGCCTTTATCCCTGTTTCCGAGGATGAGGGGATGATTGCTGCAGTGCAAAATGGCTCTCTTAATTTGGAAAAACTAGAAGCTATGACGGCTATCTGTTCCGTTGGTTTGGATATGATTGCCATTCCGGAGGATACACCTGCTGAAACCATTGCGGCTATGATTGCGGATGAGGCTGCAATTGGTGTCATTAACATGAAAACAACAGCTGTTCGTATTATTCCAAAAGGAAAAGAAGGCGATATGATTGAGTTTGGTGGCCTATTAGGTACTGCACCTGTTATGAAGGTCAATGGAGCTTCGTCTGTTGATTTCATCTCTCGTGGAGGACAAATCCCAGCACCAATTCATAGTTTTAAAAATTAAGAAAATGGGAGAAATTTTAAGTTCTATTTAAGGTTTGCTGTGTATACTATAATCATTAAATAAAGACCTCCTAATATTATTTGAAACAGATAACACTGATTTAGTTTGAATTTGATTTTCATCTAATATCTTTATTTAATAGAACTCCTAAACTTTTTCATAATAATCTCCTGCAAAAGTCGCCTGTATGGGTGGCTTTTGTTTTATCATCCATGATATAATAGAAGCAAACGGAGGACGGAAAATGGTAAAAGTACGATTGTATTTGGTACGTCATGGCAAGACCATGTTTAACACGATTGGTCGCGCGCAAGGTTGGAGCGATACTCCCTTAACAGCTGAAGGTGAACGAGGGATTCAAGAATTAGGAATCGGTTTGCGAGAGTCTGGTCTGCAGTTTGAGCGAGCTTATTCAAGTGATTCTGGTCGTACCATTCAGACTATGGGAATCATCCTTGACGAACTTGGCTTGCAGGGAAAAATCCCTTATCGCATGGACAAGCGTATCAGAGAATGGTGTTTCGGTAGTTTTGACGGAGCTTATGATGGTGATCTTTTCATGGGCATTATTCCTCGTATCTTTAATGTGGACCACGTTCACCAATTGTCTTATGCTGAACTGGCTGAGGGTTTGGTAGAGGTCGATACAGCTGGTTGGGCTGAAGGCTGGGAAAAACTCAGTGGCCGAATTAAGGAAGGCTTTGAAGCGATTGCCAAAGAAATGGAAGAGCAGGGTGGGGGCAATGCCCTCGTTGTCAGCCACGGAATGACTATTGGAACCATTGTTTATCTAATTAATGGTATGCATCCGCATGGTCTAGATAATGGTAGCGTGACGATACTTGAATATGAGGACGGCCAGTTTAGCGTAGAAGTTGTCGGCGACCGTAGTTACCGAGAACTAGGACGTGAGAAGATGGAGGAAGCCTCTATTAAATCAGTCTAGACTTGCTTGCTATGAAATAGGGATTTGATAGAAATATCAAGATAAGAAAAAACAGCCGAGGATAATCCTTTCGGCTGTTTTTGATGGGGAAAACTAAAGTGTAATGCTATTACTTTTAGAGATTTTCATAAACAAGAGCAAGGAACCTACTGTTAGAACAGTCAGGATAGTTGACAAGGCTGCGGCTACACCGTAATTCCCTCTGAGAACCTCTGTATAAATGGCTACAGTCATTGTTCTTGTTTTGACATTGTAGAGGAGGATAGAAGTAGAAAGTTCTGAAATCATTGTAACCCAAGATAGGATAGCTCCAGAAATAATACCAGATAGCATCATTGGAGTTGTAATCTTGGCAAAGGTATTGAGACGACTACTTCCTAAGCTCTCAGCGGCTTCTTCAATACTTGGTGCTATTTGTTGCAAGCTAGCAACAGATGAGCGAATAGTATAAGGCAATCTTCTGACAGATAGGGACATGATCAAGATGAAAGCTGTCCCTGTAATCATAAGAAATCCACTTCCAAATAGGCCAGTATTGAAGGAAGAAATGAAGGCAATCCCTAGAACGGTTCCTGGTACAATATAAGGGACCATACTGAGGCTGTCAATTAAGTTTGTAAACAAATTACGTTTTCTAACGGCTAGGTAGGAGATAAATGTTGCGAATAGGACAACTAGAACTAAGGCAATCAAAGGGATACGAATAGTATTGAAAATAGCAGATCCCATACGATTGAAAGCTACCTTGTAACTGTTTAGAGAATAGCCTTTGACAAATACCATACCTGATGTTTTTAGGAAAGAAGTATAAATCAAGTAGACTTGAGGTAGAACAGAGAACAAGATAATTCCGTAGACTGTCGCATAAATGGCAGCCATTTTTCCTTTTGTAGTTTTTTTAGGCTCAATTGGATGGAGCGAATTCATACTGAAACTGTAGCGATTTGAAATGTATTTTTGGATAAGGAAAATTGCTAAGGCAATGATAATCGCCATAATTGCTAAAGCAGATGCAAAAGCAGAATTTCCTCCAACCTCGCTAATGAATTGGGTATAAATCAAGACCGGGAAAGTCCGATATCCTTCACCAATCAACATAGGGGTTCCAAAGTCTGAGAATGCTCTCATAAATACAAGCAGGGCAGCTGCTAGTAAGGTTGGAACTAGGAGAGGTAAAATAACCGTTACGATACGCTTAAATCCAAAGGAACCCATGCTTTCAGCAGCTTCAAGTAGAGAATTGTCAATACTTTTCATTGTCCCAGCAACGTATAGAAATACCAGTGGGAATAGTTGCAGTGTAAAGACAAGTACAATTCCTTTGAATCCATAAATATCGATAGCTGGAAGATGAAGGGTATTTGTCAGGAATTTAGTAATGACCCCATTTCGTCCCAGCAAGAGAATCCAGGAGTAGGCTCCCACGAAAGGAGCTGACATGGAAGCAATGATAATCAATATTTGTAGAAATTTCTTTCCCTTGAAATCATACATGGAAAAGAGATAAGCTAATAAGGTTCCTACGACTAAGGAAGTGACAGTAGCGGTAATAGAAACCTTGAAACTGTTGACGAGTGTCTCAGAGTAGTAGGCTTTACTAAAGAAAGTGACAAAATTAGCTAGTGAGAATTGTCCTTCATGTATGAGTGCTTGCTTTAGCACGGTAACGATAGGATAAACGAGAAAGACAAGATAAGTAAGAAAGATGAAGAAAGAGGAGGCTGTCCAAATATTTAGTTTTTTACGTTCCATGGTTGACTCCTTTTATCAGGTTTTGGGAACCATCTGCAGAAAAGACGTTTAATTTTTGAGTATTGATTCGTAGACGAATACGATCGCCTTTTTGTAGATCTTCTTCAAAAGTTGATTCTTCGCTAACTTGAATTTTTGAGGCAAATCCTGTCTCGATGAAATACTCCGTATTTAGTCCAAGATAGACGCTATCGCTAATCGTTCCTTCAATATCTCCAGATTCATCTTTGATAAACTCTTCAGGACGAATGCTTACATGAATAGCTTGCTCCTCAGCCTGATCAAGAGCTGGCATTCGAAGAGCATAGCCATCTGAAAAGACGATATAAGCGCCGTCGCTCCGTTTTTCGAGATTGGCAGGGATAATATTTGTGCGTCCGATAAAGGTTGCTACAAACTCATTAGCTGGTTTATGATAGAGTTCTTTTGGTCGACCGATTTGTTGGATGACTCCGTCTTTCATAACAGCAATTTGATCTGAAATAGCCATAGCTTCTTCTTGGTCGTGGGTCACATAAACGGTTGTAATTCCCACTTCGTGTTGGATTTCTCGAATGGCTTGACGCATATCCAAGCGAAGTTTGGCATCTAGGTTACTGAGCGGCTCGTCCATGAGGAGAACACTTGGATTAACAGCTAAGGCGCGTGCCAAGGCGACACGTTGTTGTTGTCCACCACTAAGTTTATCGGGCTTTCGATCCGCATATTGAGCAATTTGCATGAGTTCAAGATACTTATTGGTCTGTTGGACCAATTCTTCTTTAGGGACTTTCTTTTGCTTGAGACCAAAAGAAACATTATCTCGAACAGTCAAATGTGGGAAAATAGCGTAGTTTTGAAAAACCATCCCGATATTGCGTTTGCTGGGTTCCATATTATTGATTTTTGTATCATCGAAGTAAAATTCTCCGCCTTCGATACTGTTGAAACCTGCAATCATACGAAGAAGAGTCGTTTTCCCACAACCTGAAGGCCCAAGAAGGGTAAAGAGACTTCCTTTTGGAATTGTAATGTTCAAATTCTCAATAACAGGGACATCGTGGTAGATTTTTTTGGCGTTAATAATTTTGATCTCACTCATAGTGAACCTCTTTTACTGTTTAGATTGGATATCTGTAAAGACTTCGTTGTATTTCTTAACAATATCTGATTTATTCTTGATGACATAATCATAATCTTCAGTGAGTGTTTTGATTTTGTCAATTGGTTTCATGTTTTCGCTTGTTTTGGCATTTTTACGAACAGGACGGTTAGTAGTGGTTGTACCAAGTGTATCTTGTACTTCTTGAGAGATAATAAAATCGATAAATTTCTTGGCATTTTCCATATTTTTCGCTTTTTTAACGATAGCAGCACTAGCAGGTAGGAAGACGGTTCCTTCTTTTGGATAGACTACCTTGATATTAGCTCCGTCATTTAAGAGTTTAACTGCTGGATCTTCATAAGAGAGACCAACAGCCATTTCTCCGTCAGCGACTGCTTTATAGACACCAGATGAGCTTGAACCGATTTTACCATCAATAAGTGTGAAGAGATCTTTTACATAAGACCAGGCTTTATCGTCTTTGTAACCACCTTGAGCTTGTAGCATATTTGTTAATTGAGCAAAGGCACTAGAAGAGTTTGCTGGGTCAGCAGTTGCAATTTTTCCTTTTAGTTCAGGTTTGAGAAGGTCGCTATATCCTTCGATGTTCATGCCTTTCGTTAAATCAGGATTGACGATTAAAACACTACCATCTAGTGTATAAGGAGTAGAGTAGCCAGTTGTGTTTTGATATTCTTTGATAACATTATCATTTTCTTTTGAAGTATAGTTTTCAAAGAGTTCTCCGTGGGTAGCATATTGTGTATAAGAACCACCAAAGATGACATCAGCTACAGGAGCTTCTTTTTCTGACTCTAGTTTTTTGAAAAGTTCTCCAGTACCAGCTTGAATCAGTTCTACTTTGATACCATATTTCTCTTCAAAGGCAGGAATAGTTGCTCCGATTAAGCCCTCTGAGTTTGGTGAATAAACGACTAGCGAACCGCCGTCTCCTTTATCAGATGAACCGCCATCGGCAGATTCATTAGAAGAACAAGCAGCAAGACCAAAAAGAGCTAGTCCGCAAGCAGCATAATACATCCATTTCTTTTTCATGATGGATACCTCCGTTGTGTTATTTAAGTTTATTTTAAAATAATGTAAGCGTTTTTAAAACCGATAATTCTATTCTATTAGAGTAAAATTCTCTACAACACGGAAGTAATCTTTTTGATTTTATAGCAGGGTTTGACAGTTAATCATTGGAAAGTCAAATTTTATTTTTTAGATTGGATATCTGTAAAAATGTCATTGTACTTTTTAAGAATGGCGGATTTGTTTTTAATGACATAATCGGAATCTTCAGTGGCAATATTGATTTCTGTCATAGCCTTCATATTTTTATTGGTTTTAGCATTTTTACGAATGGGTCTGATTGTAGTTTCAGTTCCTAGTTTATCTTGGATTTCTTGAGAAAGGAGGAAATCGATAAACTTCTTAGCATTTTCCATATGTTTGGCGTTTTTGACGATAGCTGCGTTACCAGGTAAAAAGACGGTTCCTTCTTTTGGATAAATGACTTTTACATCAACTCCATCGTTTAAGAGTTTTAAGGCAGGATCTTCATAGGTAAGTCCTACAGCCATTTCTCCATCGGCGACAGCTTTGTAAACATTTGAAGAACTAGATGCAATCTTTCCATCTACTAGGGTAAATAGATTTTTCACATAGGTCCAAGCTTGTTCATTTTCGTATCCACCTTGGTCGACAAGCATGTTTGTTAATTGAGCAAAGGCACTAGAAGCATTACTTGGATCAGCAGTAGCGATTTTTCCTTTTAATTTAGGATTGAGTAGATCATTGTAGCCTTCGATTTTAATATCTTTTGTAAGAGCTGAATTGGCAATGATAACACTGACATCCAGTGTGTAAGGTGTGTAGAATCCTGTTTTATTTTGATATTCAGGGATTATCTGGTCGTTTTCTTGGGAAATATAAGGTTCAAAAAGATTTTCGTTAGAAGAGAAGAGGGCGTAGGAGCCTCCAAAAATGACATCAGCTACTGGGGATTCTTTTTCGGCCTCAGCTTTTTTGAACAATTCACCAGTGCTGGCTTGTACTAAATCAACCTTAATACCATATTTTTCTTCGAAGGCTGGGATTGTTTCTTCGATAAGGTCTTCGGGGTTAGGTGAGTAAATAACCAAAGTGTTATTCGAATCTGTTTCAGTGTTAGTTTCCGCTCCTATAGCTGAAGAACATCCTGATAAAGTAAGTAATATCCAACCACAAGAGAGAAAGAATAGTAGTTTTTTCATAAGAATCTCCTTTTTTACGAACGTTTTCTCTACCTAGATTGTTAATGTTTTTAAAATGTAGAGTTCTACAGGATATAATAAAAACCTTAAAGAAATCTAAAACGAGAAATATGAGTTAAAGACGCTAGGGGAAGAAAATACAAGAAACAAATAATTGATAGAAGTTAGCTCCAAATGAGGGCTAATTTTTTATACTGCTACATAAGCTGGATTTGCGATTCAGTCTTTCTTGGCATCCAAGCCCAAAAGAACATTTCTCGTCTTTCAAATTCCCTCAAAAATGGTATAATAGTAACATCACAAAATTGGAGAGAGACCATGAGTTTTTACAATCATAAAGAAATTGAGCCTAAGTGGCAGGGCTACTGGGCAGAACATCATACATTTAAGACAGGAACAGATGCATCAAAACCGAAGTTTTATGCTCTTGATATGTTCCCTTATCCGTCTGGAGCGGGTCTGCACGTAGGACACCCAGAAGGTTATACTGCAACCGATATCCTCAGCCGTTACAAACGTGCGCAAGGTTACAATGTCCTTCACCCAATGGGATGGGATGCCTTCGGTTTGCCTGCAGAGCAATACGCTATGGATACAGGTAATGACCCAGCAGAATTTACAGCGGAAAACATTGCTAACTTCAAACGTCAAATCAACGCGCTTGGATTTTCTTATGACTGGTATCGTGAAGTCAATACAACAGATCCAAACTATTACAAGTGGACTCAGTGGATTTTCACTAAGCTTTACGAAAAGGGCTTGGCCTATGAAGCGGAAGTGCCAGTAAACTGGGTTGAAGAATTGGGAACTGCCATCGCCAACGAAGAGGTTCTTCCTGATGGAACTTCTGAGCGTGGAGGCTATCCAGTTGTCCGCAAACCAATGCGTCAATGGATGCTTAAAATCACGGCCTATGCAGAGCGCTTGCTTAATGACTTAGATGAGTTGGATTGGCCAGAGTCTATCAAGGACATGCAACGCAACTGGATTGGGAAATCAACTGGTGCTAATGTAACCTTCAAGGTTAAGGGAACAGACAAGGAATTCACAGTCTTTACCACTCGTCCTGACACTCTTTTCGGTGCGACTTTTACCGTTTTGGCTCCTGAGCATGAACTGGTAGATGCCATCACAAGCACAGAGCAAGCAGAGGCAGTAGCAGACTATAAACACCAAGCTAGCCTCAAATCTGACTTGGCTCGTACAGACCTTGCCAAAGAAAAAACTGGTGTTTGGACTGGTGCTTATGCTGTAGACCCTGTTAACGGTAAAGAAATTCCAATCTGGATTGCGGATTACGTTCTTGCTAGTTATGGAACAGGTGCGGTCATGGCTGTACCTGCTCATGACCAACGTGACTGGGAATTTGCCAAACAATTTGACCTTCCAATCGTCGAAGTACTTGAAGGTGGAAACGTTGAAGAAGCTGCCTACACAGAAGATGGCCTTCATGTCAATTCAGACTTCCTAGATGGATTGAACAAAGAAGACGCTATTGCCAAGATTGTGGCTTGGTTGGAAGAAAAAGGCTGTGGTCAAGAGAAGGTGACCTACCGTCTCCGTGACTGGCTCTTTAGCCGTCAACGTTACTGGGGTGAGCCAATTCCTATCATTCATTGGGAAGACGGAACTTCAACAGCTGTTCCTGAAAATGAATTGCCACTTGTCTTGCCTGTAACCAAGGACATCCGTCCTTCAGGTACTGGGGAAAGTCCACTAGCTAATTTGACAGATTGGCTTGAAGTGACTCGTGAAGATGGTGTCAAAGGTCGTCGCGAGACCAACACAATGCCACAATGGGCAGGTTCAAGCTGGTACTACCTCCGCTATATTGACCCGCACAATACTGAGAAATTGGCCGATGAGGAGCTCCTCAAACAATGGTTGCCAGTAGATATCTACGTGGGTGGTGCAGAGCATGCCGTTCTTCACTTGCTTTACGCTCGTTTCTGGCACAAATTCCTCTATGACCTCGGTGTTGTTCCAACTAAGGAACCATTCCAAAAACTCTTTAACCAAGGAATGATTTTGGGAACAAGCTACCGTGACCACCGTGGGGCTCTTGTGGCAACCGATAAGGTTGAAAAACGTGACGGTTCTTTCTTCCATGTGGAAACAGGGGAAGAGTTGGAGCAAGCACCAGCTAAGATGTCTAAATCGCTCAAGAACGTTGTTAACCCAGACGACGTGGTGGAACAATACGGTGCCGATACCCTTCGTGTCTATGAAATGTTCATGGGCCCACTTGATGCTTCGATTGCTTGGTCAGAAGAAGGTCTGGAAGGAAGCCGTAAATTCCTTGACCGTGTTTACCGTTTGATTACAAGCAAGGAAATCGTTGCAGAAAACAATGGCGCTCTTGACAAGGTCTACAACGAAACAGTCAAATCTGTCACTGAGCAAATCGAGTCCCTCAAATTCAACACAGCCATTGCCCAACTTATGGTCTTTGTCAATGCAGCTAACAAGGAAGACAAGCTTTATGCAGACTACGCCAAAGGCTTTATCCAATTGATTGCACCATTTGCGCCTCACTTGGCAGAAGAGCTCTGGCAAACTGTTGCAGCAACAGGAGAATCTATCTCTTATGTAGCTTGGCCAACATGGGACGAAAGCAAATTGGTTGAAGACGAAATCGAAATCGTTGTCCAAATCAAAGGAAAAGTTCGTGCCAAACTCATGGTTGCTAAAGATCTATCACGCGAAGAATTACAAGAAATTGCTCTCGCTGATGAAAAAGTCAAAGCAGAAATTGACGGTAAGGACATCGTGAAAGTGATTAGTGTACCTAATAAGCTGGTAAATATCGTTGTGAAATAAGATAGGAATCCTTCAGAGTAGAATCTGGAGGATTTTTTATTTGACAGGAAGTTTCTGTTTTGTTAATATGATTAACAAAGAAAAGAGAGATTATGGATAAAAAAGAATTTATTGCATTTAATAATCGTTTCAATAGATTTATTTTAGCGTTTGACCAGTTAAAAAAAAATCAACATAAAAGTGGTGTTGACAAATCCATTACTTTGAATGAGGTACATTTGATTGTTGTGATTGGGGAAAATCAGCCCTTAAATCTAGTAAAATTATCTGAATTATTAGAAGTTTCAAGAAGTGCAATAACTCAAAGTGTTAGGAGATTGATTCAAAAAAATTTAGTTGTTTTTGATTTTGATCCGAATAATGGGAAAAATAAATATTTGAGATTATCTGAAAAAGGCATCGAAATTTTTAAAATCCATAAGGAGCAACAAGCATATATTGAAAAATCAATCTTTTCAGTTTTAAACAACTATAGCGAGGTGGAACTTAAAACAGTTGTGAAATTGATGGATGATATTGAAAAGGTGTGGAGAGAATTACCGTGGTAAAAGTCACGGTAAATTTCAAATATAATTGTTAAGCGAATTAACAAAAAGGAGAAGATATGACTGTAAACATAGAACTGATTTCACAAACAGATTTAGCGGATGAATCTTTTTATATTGCTATCAATGGTTTAGAACCAAGGGCAATGTATTGTGTAGAAATGTACCTGTCTGATTATTACTGTATAAATGCTCCCTTGCTTTTAGATCATGATGTTATATGGAAATCAACCGCAATTTTTTTATCTGATCAGGACGGTATGATTGATACCTCTCAGACAGCATCTATTTCGGGATCTTATAAAGGAGTTTCAGAAATGGGATTATTCTTTAATGCGAAACCGTTGAAGAATAGGAAAAGGAGATTACCGAGTTCTCTTGATAGAATTCCATTACGAGATTGTTTTGGTGTTGAAATTAAAATCAGGCTGGGGAAAGATGTGGTCGCGAAGCAAAGTTTTGTAAGGCGTTATATGAATCTGGGAATAAGGTATCAAGATATTTATGATAAGCATTTTCAAGGTCGATTATTTTATGATGAAAAATTAAGAAGGGCGCCAGCCGTGATTATTGTTAGCGGTAGTGAGGGAAGAATTGAAAAAGCTCAGAATATTGCCCAACTTTTATCTTCAAGAGGCTATATTTGTCTTGCAATAGCTTATTTTGGTTTAGAGGGATTACCCCAAAATTTAGAACGAATTCCAATAGAATGTCTGGAAGAAGCGAAAGATTTTCTATACCATCATCCTCAAGTTGATAATACAAAAATAGGAATATATGGTCGCTCTAAAGGAGCAGAGCTTGTTCTGGCTGGACAAAGTATTTTGGATGATGTGCAATGTTTAGTACTCAATTCTCCCTCAAATGTAATATTTGAGGGAATAAAGGGAAAACTCAATTCTAATTCATCTTCTTGGACATATTTACAAAAGGAACTTCCTTATCAAAAATTTCAGTTAGGAGATTATTTGTTAAACAAGTTTTTTGGAAAACATATTCCTGAAGATAGTAGGGCTCAGATTGATTTGAGTAAAATTTCCTCCCCTTTATTATTACTAGGAAGCGATGTTGATGAAATATGGAATGCATCATCCGCGATAGATGATATCATTTCACATTATAAAGGGGAATCCATTTTGTTTAAAAAATACCATGAAACAGGGCATATGTTGACGGTTGCTTATCAACCGAATCATCGTTATCGAAAAGATTGGCACTTATTAATGAAAGAAAGTGTAGACTCGTGGTTTACTACGATAAATTTTTTTGATATACATCTGAAAAATTTGTAGACAGTGTTGAACCGTACTATAATAGTCCCAACTAAGATAAAAACACAGTTCTGGTTGGTAGTCCAGTCTACAAAAGTAATTGCTCAAACAAGATAAATTTGAACTCAAACAGTAAAAACGTAGAGAGAAGTACAAGAGTTACTAGTGACTTTCTCTTTCATAAAATAGAACAGTTCTTCTCGGATAAAAAGAGCTGTTTTTTGCTTGTATTGAAAATTCTTTTCATAGATTATTTCCTAATGGATTTACTTGTCGTTAAAAATTTGGCTAATGGAAGTTTCAAATTCAAGACAATACTTACTTGCTTCAAATTCAATCATATCATATTCAGCAGTTTCATTTTGATAGAAGGGATTGTGTGTCATGATTTCTAGTTAATTTTTTATTGTTTGATTTGGCGAGAATAATACTACCGATTCTTGAATTTTTCGGCCAGATGCGGTAAAACATCTCTTTTATAGCGCATATTTAAAAATATAATGTGTTCTTGTAAGTGTTTTTAAGCTTCATTTAGCAATTCGGTAGGAGAAAAATGGCTGTAGCCTTCTCTACTTTAACTTAACCCTAATCATCTCACCACTTAACCTTTCATTTTAACCACTTATCTCAAAAGTCGATTTTTCTGTCATTATTTTTGTTAAACTAGTGAGATAAAAGGAGGGAAGAAATATGATTTTACAAGCTAAACATTTGACTAAACGGTACGGTACTCATATGGCTGTCGATGATATTCAGTTAGAGTTTGAAAAAGGAAGTTTCAATGCTATTTTGGGACCCAATGGTGCAGGAAAATCAACCACCATTTCCATGTTAATCGGTTTGAAAAAGCCGACACAAGGTCAGATTCGCTATGCGCCAAATACGAAAATCGGAGTTGTTTTTCAAGCTAGTGTACTGGATGAGATGTTGACGGTTAGGGAAAATCTCACGATTCGTGCTCAACAGTATAAGGAGATTGCAGCAAGTCGTGTGGATGATTTGATCCATCAACTGGGCTTGACTGCTTTCCAGAAACAACTATATGGGACTTTATCAGGTGGGCAAAAACGTCGGGTTGATATTGCGCGTGCTCTTCTTTCACAGCCAGATATTCTTTTCTTAGATGAACCAACGACAGGTCTAGATATTCAGACTCGCAAAGCCATTTGGGATTTACTGTCTCGACTACAAAAGGATGAAGGGATGACTATTATCTTAACGACTCATTATCTGGATGAAGCGGATGAAGCGGATCGGATCTATATCGTTGATCATGGGAAAGTGATTGCGAAAGGTTCTGCGACGGCTATTAAAAGTCAGTATGCATCTAATATTTTAAAAATCCGTTTTAAAGAAATGAAGGATTTAGAAAAGTTGCTACATACTGGAATGACAGTAAAGGAAGAAAATGAGTTGGAATATCTTTTTTATCCAAGGACGTCACAGGAAGCTATTGAATATTTGGCAAAAGTTCGAGAAGAAATTGATTCTTTTGAGTTTCGTCCAGGTACCATGGATGATGCCTTTATTGCACTTACAGGAAGAGAGGTTCGCTAATGTTAGCTTTATTGAAACGGAATTTTATCTTATATTTTCGTAATCGTTCAGGAGTATTTTTCTCATTATTGGGAGCATTGATTTCCTTCCTACTTTATATCATTTTTTTGCAGAAGAACTTGACGGATGCTTGGCCCCAACTCCCTGACAATACAAAGCTTTTAAATAACTGGCTGATGGGTGGGACCTTGGCTGTGACTGGGATTACGACCAGTTTTACGGCTCTTACACAAATGGTACAGGATCGTGAAAGTCAAGTGGATCAAGATCTCTTCTTGACAGATTTAGGTATCTGGGGCTTACAGATGTCCTATCTAATCAGTAGTATTGCCATCTCTTTTATCATGCAGGTGTTTATGTTTGCTGTTATGGGGCTTTATTTTAAAGAAAGTCCAGTTATCAGTCATTTACCGGAAATTGCTTTGATTATGTTGTTAAGTAGTCTGCTTTCAAGTTTGATAAATATTCTCTTGATTTATCGTTTTCAATCTGTAGATAGTCTTGGCAAACTGGCAACTATAGTGGGAACTGCTTCTGGATTTTTAGTAGGAACTTATGTCCCTATTGGAGTTTTACCTGATTTTGCACAGATTATCATGAAGTGTACCCCTGCAACTTATATTGCTTCTCTCTATCGACAAATTTTAATGAAAGAACCAATAGAGACCGCATTTACAGGAAATAGCAGATTGTTAAAGGAATTTCAAGAAAAAATGGGAATCCAAATCAACTGGCAAGAACTATTGACAAAGGAAGAGACATACTTTATAGTGGTTATTATCAGTCTTGTCGCTATTTTTCTTTGGCTTTTATTTGTTAAAGTGTTTAGCAAGAGAAAATAAAGGTATATTGGAGAGAAAATGAAGATTCGTTTTGAAATGAAGACAGAGTTTTCAGAAAAGGACCCACATATTGTAATTCAGGCAGCTCAGTTAACTGACCAAGCAAGGGAAGTTATGGAGTATTTAGAACAATTTTCAACAACCAATCAGGTGGCCATTCCTATTCGGGCGGATGATTATCTGGTTATGGTGAAGATTGAGGATATTATTCTAGCTGATATTGATAAGAATTTATTAACCATTTATACGGTAGACGGGATTTATAAAACTAAGGAAACATTGATAAACTTTCAGAATCGGATTAATCGGCGTAACTTTATACAGATATCACGTCATTCAATTATAAACATTGATCACTTAGAATCGTTATCAGATAGTTTTTCAGGGAACATGATGGCTAAAATGACTCGGGGCATCAAATCTAGTGTGAGCCGGAAATACGTTAAGTCCCTAATGAATTATCTAGGTTTATAGGAGAAAATCATGAAACGATTAATTGATTATTTTGTATCGGGAATGCGCACGGCTTCCTTCTTTTATTTGAGTATGATGTTATTAGCTCAGTGTTATCCAAGCATTACCTATCCTGCACCAATGGTAAAAAATATTCTAGCTCTGTTTTTAATGGGTGGAATTATGGGGGTATTGACTTTAATACTTGAAAAGCTAGAGTTTCTTGCTTTTAGTATACGTGTAGGAGTTCATTTATTAGTTACAGCTACTGTCTTAGTATTGACCTCTCTATTTTTTGGCTGGGGTTCAGTTTTATGGAGCCCTCTGCTTTGGTTCTTTTTCTTGTTAATTTATGGATTGATATGGTTGTATCAAATCTGGCAAACTCACAAACTCACACAACGAATTAATCAAGCCTTAGAGGATAAAAGACAGAAAACGGGTCACTAATATAGTGTTGAGGATGAAGTTTGAAGACAGTGCCAGTTTCCAAAGAGAACAATTTGTGATATAGTATTTTCAGTGTAAAACAAGGAGAAGAAAAATGCCAGTAAATGAATATGGTCAGATGATTGGGGAGTCAATGGAAGTTTATACACCGGGCGAATTGCCTTCTATTGATTTCTTAGAAGGGCGTTATGCTCGAATAGAGGCTCTCTCGATAGAAAAGCATGCGGAGGATTTATTAGCTGTTTATGGCCCTGATACGCCTCGGGAGATGTGGACTTACCTCTTTCAGGAGCCAGTAGCAGACATGGAGGAACTGGTCAGCCTTTTAAATCAGATGTTGGCTCGTAAGGACCGTTTTTACTATGCAATTATAGATAGGTCAACTGGTAAGGCTTTGGGAACTTTTTCTCTCATGCGCATTGATCAGAATAACCGAGTGATAGAAGTGGGGGCGGTCACTTTTTCTCCAGAGCTCAGGGGAACACGGATAGGAACTGAAGCCCAGTATCTCCTCGCTCACTATGTTTTTGAAGAACTCCACTATCGTCGCTATGAGTGGAAATGTGATTCTCTTAATCTGCCATCCAGACGAGCTGCGGAGCGTTTGGGATTTATTTATGAAGGAACCTTCCGTCAGGCAGTGGTTTATAAGGAGCGTACGAGGGATACGGATTGGTTGTCTATGATTGATAAGGACTGGCCCAAAGTCAAATCTCGTTTGATAGCATGGCTGACTCCTGAAAACTTTGATAAAAATGGACAGCAGTACAAGAGCTTGAGAGAGCTTTAATAGGTGTTGAGATGATTACTATTAAAAAGCAAGAAATTGTCAAGCTAGAGGATGTCTTGCATCTCTATCAGGCTGTCGGTTGGACAAATTATACCCATCAACCAGAGATGCTGGAGCAGGCCTTATCTCATTCATTAGTGATTTATGTGGCGCTTGATGGCGATGCTGTGGTGGGCTTGATTCGTTTGGTTGGAGATGGATTCTCATCAATACTGGTTCAGGATTTAATCGTTTTACCTATCTATCAGCTTCAAGGGATAGGCAGTGCTTTGATGAAAGAGGCTTTAGAGGATTACAAAGATGCCTATCAAGTCCAGCTGGTGACAGAACAGACAGAAAGAACCTTGGAATTCTATCGTTCTATGGGCTTTGAAATCTTATCCACCTATAATTGTATAGGTATGACTTGGGTGAATCGTAAAAAATAACAAAACTTGTTTTTTCTTAAGCAAAGTTTAAGGCTGGTCTAGTATTATATAGTCATTAAATAAAGACCTCCTAACTTTATTTAATGAAATCCTAAAACTTTTTTCATCATAATCTCCTAATGAAGTCACCCAATCAGGTGGCTTTTTTGTAGGGTGAGGTGATGCTGATAGAAATTTTTTTAAAAATGGTAGAATTTGAGAAAAGTTAAGCTAGTTTTAAGTTTCGTCTTGTATCATATAGTTATTAAATAAAGACCTCCTAACTTTATTTAATAAAATCCTAAACTTTTCTTTTTCATAATAATCTCCCTTAACTCCACCCAATCAGGTGGAGTTTTTTGGCTCTATTTCAGGCTTTTGGGGACTATTCTAAAAATCATTTTTCGATATTTTTCTGATTTTGGTCGGGGAATTGGCGGGAATCTTTTTAGCGAATATGACTAAGAAATAGGTCTGTTGCTATTTAAGTGAATTCAACCTTAATTTGATTGTAGGTGACTGTTAATTGAAGGACTGGAACTGCTGTAATAATGATTTTGCTTGTCCAGTAGTGGCGTATTAAATGAGGAGTGACATGTAAGATTGTCTCTTCGTTTACTAAATCAAAATTTCTATGAAATTGATAGAATCCCTAACTTTCTCTTAAACTTGAAAGTCTTGTTGTAAAGCGGTTAAAGCTTGAGAAGCTGAGAATGTAAAGTTTTGACAAATTTTGTCAACTGTGGGATAATAAAAGGGAATTAAGTATTGTGTCTATATCATAGGCTAGAAAAGACCCCAAGCTCACGTCCAAATAAGCTTGGGGTCTTTTTGACACTATTTGTTCTTGTTTATCCATTTATCGACTAAGCGAAGAACGACACCGACCACAATTGGTCCGATGATAGTTTTAAGTATTGTATCCATCATGGGCTAATTCACCTCCTCTAGCAGGCGGTGTAGAAGTGCCGAACAATATTATACCATAAAAGAGAAATTGGGCAAAAACTCAATTTCAGGAGAAAATGAAGTAAATCTTTCCACAATAAAACGCATAGTATCAAGGTTTTCAACACTGATATTATGCGTTTTTTGATTTTAAAGACTTTTTTCTCAGACTTATGATTGGTTTTGTCAGTTTTCTTATTTTCGTGGAGGGTTATGGAATTTATCTGTTCTTTACTGAATCCAACCTTTATGTAGAAGATTTATCCCAGAATGGATTATTTGGTTTTGTGACTTTCTTTATCATCTTTAATTTAGTTTTACTGGCTTTAGCATGCTGGGCAGGATACAAGTGGAAGAGGGGATATTAACAAAAGTGGAGAAAACTACATTAGTTCCTCTCCACTTTTATGTTTCTAGCTAATTGGTAATTATAACTTATTACGATCGAAGTCACCTATCCTTATCTTTCAAAAAATGGTCAATCTTAGCCATCAAGAGCTTGTGCTCGTATATTTTACAGATATCACGAGCCTGTAAATAATAGTCAAGAATTTCATCGTGCTTTAAAAAATCTTTTCCGGCGTTCGCAACGATAGTTAAAAGAGGCGCCAGCTGATAGCTGGTCTCTTTTTGTTTACAAAAGTCAATGGTTTCTAAGGCTTCTTGGACAGCTTCTAACTCCTTCCCTTTAGAGTGTAAATAATAGGCGAAATTATGTTTAACTCGAATATAACCAAATAAAAACTCTTGGTGGTTTAAATCTTTTTCCTGATACAAACTGATAAGAAGTGAGTTATTTTCTTCATATTCTGCATCACGCCCTACAGAAAAATAAAAATTAGATAAAGTATTGAGAAGTTTAAGATACACAGATGAGCTGATCGAAAGCTTTGGCAAAGCGTTTTCTAGACTGGCGATAGCTTCATCTTTGGAACTATGTAAGTAGAAAAGGATAATCGCTTGAATCCATAGAAGATAAAATTCATCCTCAGTAGACAGATACTGAGACTTTTCTTTTTCTAAGTTTAAGAGGTATTCTAAATCCTCGTAATTTCGATCTTCAAGTAATTTTTCTGCTAATTTCTTAAACGGTGTTATATTGGAAGTCATTTCAATCTGTTCATCGAAAAAATATTCTAAAGGAACTTGAAGCCGATTTGCAAGTTTATAGAGTAAATCAGCAGCAGGCATATAGTTGCCACGCTCTATTTTGCTGATTTGGCTTTGCTCACAAATTCCTTCGGAAAGTGTTTTTTGTGAGAAGCCTTTTTCTTTTCTCTTTGCTTTTAGTTTGTCAGATAATATGCTCATCTTTAAACCTTCTTTAAATAAATTTATGATTAATTATATACTTTTAATCTCTATTTTTCAACTTCCTGACACAAAAATAGTCTCAAAAGAATAAATAGAAAATAAACTGAAAAAAAGAATATTTTTATTGACAAAGAAGATTTAAAGTAGTACACTTACAAGTGTAAAGATAAGAAAAAGGTGGTTAATATGAGTATTTTAGCAAAGTTTCGTAAAATCATTTTATATCATCTTTTTTCAGGATTATTTTGTAAGCGTTTGCTTTAAAAAGCTATAAATCAACTACAATATATTTTGGGTTCGAGAGTTATACAACAAGATTCAACAATTAGTGTAGTTAATCTTGGACTGGAGGATTTATTTATTAAATGTTTGTGAAGTAACATTTATATAATGAATCGTGTCATAGATTGAAGGACTTAAAGGGGGTACTGTAAGTTTGCTATACCTTATTACCTTCTCATATAAGTAGTTATACAGGAACTACTCTATTATGTCTTTTGATGTGGGTGTATAGATATTAGGAGGAGAATAAAATGAGAAATCCAGTAATACAGACATCTAATTTATCAAAATCCTATGATGGGAAAATTATCTTAGATAAGATAGACTTTACGCTAAAACAGGGAGAAATTTATGGCTTACTAGGAAGAAATGGAGCTGGAAAGACAACCTTTATCAAGGCTATTTTAGGCTTGACAGCTATGGATAGTGGTGAAGTGAATATTCTATCTGAAAAACTGTTAGGTGAATTTTCTAAGGACTTGCTATCTCAAATCGGTGTGGTATTGGACAGTGCTTCTTTTTATCCTAATTTAACGGGGCCTGAAAATCTTTCTATTTTTGCGAGATTGAGAGGAGTTTCGCTAAAACAAGTAGAGCAAGCTTTACAAGTAGTAGGATTAGATGGAGAAAATAAAAAACTATTCAAACAGTATTCTCTAGGAATGAAGCAACGGTTGGCAATTGCTAACGCTATTATGCACCAGCCGAAAATTCTGATATTAGATGAACCAACAAATGGTTTAGATCCTATTGGTATCCTTGAAATGCGCCGTTATCTAAAGGAACTCAGTACCAATCATGGCATTTCGATTTTAATATCCAGTCACATTATTTCAGAACTTGAAAAGCTTGTAGATAGAGTTGGGATACTGCATGATGCCCACCTTATGGCTGAAAAGACTATGCAGGATTTGATAGATGGTGCAGAGAAAAGAAAAATCCACCTAATTGTTTCGGATGCTTCTCAAGCTAAGGAAGTGCTTTGCAGGATAAATCTGCAAGAACAGATTAGTATTCTTTCGGATATAGAACTTGAACTTCAGGGAGAATCACCTACTTTTGACATTGCGGTCGTATCTAACTCCTTAAAAGACAACGGAATAGTTCTAAAAGAATATTCTTATAAAAACAATGAAAGTTTAGAGAATTACTTTAAGCGGGTAACAGGAGGTGAGGGAATTGCTTGATTTAGTGAAGATTGAATTTCTCAAACAAAGGCATCAAAAACTGAATTTTGTCTTATATGGTGTTGTTTCCCTCTACCTAGCTCTCATCTGTTATTATGTAAATGATGCGAGAGGCTTGTTTGACTCCTTTCCCTTTGTCTATAAATTTTCTTTGTCTTATTTAAACTTTTTGATTCTCCCTTTGTATTGTGTTTCCTATACAATACAGGCATTTGGTGTAGAATATCGCTATCGCATCATGAACAACTTGAAACTCGCTTCAGCAAATCTAATGAAGACATTCTGGGCTAAGATTTTGTATATAGAAATCAATGCTCTGTGTATCATGTTATTCACCTATATTTCGGTTTCCTTATTCGCATTACTATCCCGCTTTTCTTCGACAGTCAGTTTGTCTTTATTATTAAGATTTTTCTATCTTTGTATGAGTAGTGGTGTCTTAATTCCCATGGGAGTATTTCCTTTAGTTGCTTTGGTCATGATAAAAGTCAGAGGCAAGGAGATAGTTGGAAATTTGGTCGGTGTCATGTATGTTTTAGTGTCATTTTTTTTAGCAAGGACGAGTCCAAATATCATTCCAGTAACAAGTGCTAACAGTTTAATCTGGGAAGGAAACAGAGAAGGAGTGGTGCTTCAACAGCCAGCTATCTTATCGATTATTGTACTAGGTTTATCTTTACTTGTTGTGTCTTTCTTGTCCATTAAATCTTGGTTAAGAAAGGTGGATGAATAAATGTTGATGCTAGAATTGATTAAACTAAGAAGGCGAAAGATACTGTATATGATTCCCTTTGTAACCATCCTGCTCTTTTTGTTAGAGTTTATGATTGGTCATCAGATTTATCAAGGACATTCGTACGGTAGTGTGAATGGCTGGTATGTAGAAAATGGTTTCTTCTTTTTGAACTACTATTTTCTCCTTCCTTTTGCGAGCATGATTTTAGTGGATTCGATAAGAATAGAACAAGTGTCTAAAACGATTTCAAATCTCAGACTGATTCCTATCGATTTGAAACGATTACTCCAAGCGAAGTTTATGCTTACTTTGTTGATAAATCTACTAGTCAGTGAATTTACCTTTTTGGCTATGCTTATCCTAGAGCTAATGGATGGTGATTTTGCTTTCTCTAGTCTTACAATTTTATCGTGGGGATTTGGTTATGGAGTAATTGCTTTTGCTTATACACTGTCTGCTGGCATTATTGTCCTCTTCTTAGGAAAATATCGGAAGGAACTTATTCTTGCCCTACCACTTGCCTTTTTATTGTCATTTGCAGGTTTGTTTACTTTAACAACGGTTGTTGGGAGATATTATCTGGCAAATTTACTACTAATCATCATGGAGGAATTCACGATTTTAACAGTTTCTGTATATGCCGTGTGGCTGATTACCTTGGTGGCATGTCTTCTTTATTTGTTGGCAGATAAACGCATGATGAACACTATTTTTGCTTATAAATGACAAGCTGAGTAGATGAGGGTATAAACCTTTGAAAAATTTTGTGAACTATGGGATAATAAAAAGGAATTGAGTACTAGTTCTATATCATGGACTAGAAAAGACCCCAAGCTAACTTCCACATTAAGCTCGGGGTCTTTTTTGACACTATCTATTTTTGTTTAGCTATTTATCGTCTAAGCGAAGGATGACACCGACCACAATCGGTCCGATGATAGTTTTAAGGATTAGTTCTATCATGGGCTATCTCACCTCCTTTCGTAGGCGGTGTAGCAGTGCCGTAGAATGTTATACCACATAGGTGCTAAACTCGGGAGGCACCCAATCGGGTGGCTTTTTTGTTTGTGGCTTGGTTTTTTGATATAATAGAGCCATGAGTAGAATTTTAGATAATGAGATAATGGGGGATGAGGAGTTAGTAGAACGCACACTCCGTCCTCAGTACTTACGTGAATATATTGGGCAGGACAAGGTCAAGGATCAGCTCCAAATCTTTATCGAGGCTGCCAAAATGCGGGATGAAGCGCTGGATCATGTGCTCTTATTTGGGCCTCCAGGCTTGGGAAAAACGACCATGGCTTTTGTTATTGCCAACGAACTAGGTGTCAATCTCAAGCAGACTTCGGGTCCAGTCATTGAAAAAGCAGGTGATTTGGTAGCGATTCTGAATGACTTAGAACCTGGGGACGTCCTCTTTATAGACGAGATTCATCGTTTGCCAATGTCAGTGGAAGAGGTGCTTTATAGTGCCATGGAGGACTTTTACATTGATATCATGATTGGGGCTGGTGAAGGCAGTCGCAGTGTTCATTTGGAGTTGCCACCTTTTACCTTGATTGGTGCGACGACTCGGGCTGGTATGCTCTCAAATCCACTACGGGCACGTTTTGGGATTACAGGTCATATGGAGTATTATGCCCATGCTGACTTGACGGAAATTGTTGAGCGGACGGCAGATATTTTTGAGATGGAAATCACTCATGAGGCAGCATCTGAGTTGGCACTACGTAGTCGTGGGACCCCTCGTATTGCCAATCGTCTCCTCAAGCGCGTGCGCGATTTTGCCCAGATAATGGGGAATGGGGTTATCGATGATGTTATTACCGATAAGGCTTTAACCATGCTGGATGTTGACCATGAAGGTTTGGACTATGTGGATCAAAAAATCCTTCGCACCATGATTGAGATGTACGGTGGTGGCCCTGTCGGATTAGGGACTCTCTCTGTCAATATTGCCGAGGAGCGCGAGACGGTGGAAGACATGTATGAGCCTTACTTAATTCAAAAAGGTTTTATCATGCGGACACGTTCTGGACGGGTGGCGACTGCTAAGGCATATGAGCATTTAGGTTATGAATACAGTGAAAAATGAGCAAGAAATTCTAGAGGCTTTTAGAGAAAATTCGGATATGATGGCTATTCTAGAAACTATCCGAAACCTTGGTCTGAAAGACTCGTGGTTGGCAGCAGGTTCTGTCAGAAATTTTATCTGGAATCTCTTGTCAGACAAATCCCCTTTTGACTGTGAAACAGATGTAGATGTAATTTTCTTTGATCCAGATATTTCTTATGAGGAAACCTTGTCCCTAGAGAAAAAGCTGAGAGAGGACTTTCCTCAGTACCAGTGGGAATTGAAAAATCAAGTCTATATGCACCAGCACAGCCCTCATACTGCTCCTTATACCAGTTCCCGTGATGCTATGAGTAAGTATCCAGAACGGTGTACGGCGCTTGGACTGCGCTTGAATGAAGAATCCGCTTTGGAACTCTATGCACCTTATGGTTTGGAGGATATTTTGAATTTTCAAGTTCGTCCAACTCCTCATTTTTTAGAGAATGAAGACCGAATGGAACTTTATCGAACACGTCTAACCAAGAAAAATTGGCAGGAGAAATGGAAAAATTTGATTTTTAAAAATACTTAAGGAAACTTTAAGCTAGGAAGTGTATACTAAGTCCATAAGTTAAGAAGACCTTAACTTAAACTCCTAAAACTTTTTCATAATAATCTCCCTATAAAAAAATAAAGTCGCCCAATCAGGCGGCTTATTTTTTTGGAAATGGGCTTTGTGCCTGAGAATAATACTCAATGAAAATCAAACTGCAAACTAGGAAGCTAGCCGCAGGCTGCTCAAAACACTGTTTTGAGGTTGCAGATAGAGCTGACGTGGTTTGAATTTGATTTTCGAAGAGTATAAATAGCTTAGTGATAGAAGAAAATAGGGAAATATGGTATAATGAAACGATAGATTTTTGAATAGGAATAAGATCATGTTTGGATTTTTTAAGAAAGATAAGGCTGTGGAAGTAGAGGTTCCGACACAGGTTCCTGCTCATATCGGCATCATCATGGATGGAAATGGCCGTTGGGCAAAAAAACGTATGCAACCGCGAGTTTTTGGACACAAGGCGGGTATGGAAGCATTACAAACTGTGACCAAGGCAGCAAACAAACTGGGCGTTAAGGTTATTACGGTTTATGCTTTTTCTACGGAAAACTGGACCCGCCCCGATCAGGAGGTCAAGTTTATCATGAACTTGCCCGTAGAGTTTTATGACAATTATGTCCCTGAACTGCATGCGAATAATGTTAAGATTCAAATGATTGGGGAGACAGACCGCCTGCCTAAGCAAACCTTTGAAGCTTTAACCAAGGCTGAGGAATTGACTAAGAACAATACAGGTTTGATTCTTAACTTTGCTCTTAACTATGGTGGACGTGCTGAGATTACGCAGGCGCTTAAGTTGATTTCCCAGGATGTGTTAGATGCCAAAATCAACCCAGGTGATATCACAGAGGAATTGATTGGCAACTATCTCTTCACCCAGCATTTGCCTAAGGACTTACGAGACCCAGACTTGATTATCCGTACTAGTGGAGAATTACGTTTGAGTAATTTCCTCCCATGGCAGGGAGCCTACAGTGAGCTCTATTTTACAGATACCTTATGGCCTGATTTTGACGAAGTAGCCTTGCAGGAAGCCATTCTTGCCTACAATCGTCGACAACGTCGATTTGGAGGAGTTTAGGAGGAAGTATGACACAGGATTTACAGAAAAGAACCTTGTTTGCAGGGATTGCACTGGCTATTTTCCTACCGATTTTAATGATTGGGGGACTCTTGCTTCAGATAGCAATTGGAATCATAGCCATGCTAGCCATGCATGAACTTTTGAA
This sequence comes from Streptococcus mitis, assembly GCF_047460035.1. GTDB lineage: Bacteria > Bacillota > Bacilli > Lactobacillales > Streptococcaceae > Streptococcus > Streptococcus mitis_DW. The sequence continues at coordinate 25,376 of NZ_JASHHB010000007.1, forward strand.
GATGAGAGGTCTAGAGACCATGACGATGGAGGGCCTCTTGACCCTCTTTGCAACCTTTGCTTTGACCATTCCCTTAGAGAATTACCTGACTTTTTTGCCAGTTGATGGGAATGTGGTTGCCTATAGTGTGTTGATTTCAATTATGTTAGGAACGACTGTTTTTAGCAAGTCTTATACGATTGAGGATGCTGTTTTCCCTCTGGCTATGAGCTTTTATGTAGGCTTTGGATTTAACGCCTTACTAGATGCTCGTGTTGCAGGTTTAGATAAGGCTCTCTTAGCCTTGTGTATCGTCTGGGCGACAGACAGTGGTGCCTATCTTGCTGGGATGAACTATGGTAAACGAAAATTAGCTCCAACGGTTTCTCCTAATAAAACCTTTGAGGGTGCCTTGGGTGGTATTTTAGGTGCGATTTTAGTAACCATCATCTTTATGATAGTTGACAGTACAGTTGCTCTTCCGTATGGAATTTACAAGATGTCAGTCTTTGCTATTTTCTTTAGCATTGCTGGACAATTTGGTGATTTACTAGAAAGTTCGATCAAGCGTCACTTTGGTGTCAAGGATTCTGGGAAATTTATCCCTGGACATGGTGGTGTTTTGGATCGTTTCGATAGTATGTTGCTTGTATTTCCAATCATGCACTTATTTGGACTCTTTTAATCAAAAGACGGAGGAAATACTATGCTCGGAATTTTAACCTTTATTCTGGTTTTCGGGATTATTGTGGTGGTGCACGAGTTCGGCCACTTCTACTTTGCAAAAAAATCAGGAATTCTAGTGCGTGAATTTGCAATCGGTATGGGACCCAAAATCTTTGCTCATATTGGCAAGGATGGAACAGCCTATACCATTCGAATCTTGCCTCTGGGTGGCTATGTCCGTATGGCTGGTTGGGGTGATGATACGACTGAAATCAAGACAGGGACTCCTGTCAGTTTGACACTTACTGATGACGGTAAGGTTAAACGCATCAATCTTTCCGGTAAAAAATTGGACCAAACGGCTCTTCCTATGCAGGTGACCCAGTTTGACTTTGAAGACAAGCTCTTTATTAAGGGCTTGGTTCTGGAAGAAGAAAAAACATTTGCAGTGGATCACGATGCAACGGTTGTAGAAGCAGATGGAACTGAGGTTCGGATTGCTCCCTTAGATGTTCAATATCAAAATGCAACTATATGGGGAAAACTGATTACTAACTTTGCAGGTCCTATGAACAACTTTATCTTAGGTGTCGTTGTTTTTTGGATTTTAATCTTTATGCAGGGTGGTGTCAGAGATGTAGCTACCAACCAGTTTCATGTCATGCCCCAAGGGGCTTTGGCTAAGGTAGGAGTGCCAGAGACGGCTCAGATTACCAAGATTGGTTCACATGAGATTAGTAACTGGGAAAGCTTGATCCAGGCTGTAGAAGCAGAAACTAAAGATAAGACGGCCCCGACCTTGGATGTGACTATTTCTGAAAAGGGGAGTGACAAACAAGTCACTGTTACTCCAGAAGAAAATCAAGGCCGTTACCTTCTAGGTGTTCAACCGGGAATTAAGTCAGACTTTCTATCCATGTTTGTAGGTGGTTTTACAACCGCAGCTGACTCAGCTCTCCGAATTCTATCGGCTCTGAAAAATCTGATTTTCCAACCGGATTTGAACAAGCTAGGTGGACCCGTTGCCATCTTTAAGGCAAGTAGTGATGCTGCTAAAAATGGAATTGAGAATGTCTTGTACTTCTTGGCAATAATTTCCATCAATATCGGGATTTTCAATCTTATTCCAATTCCAGCTCTGGATGGTGGTAAGATTGTGCTCAATATCCTGGAAGCCATCCGCCGCAAACCATTGAAACAAGAAATTGAAACCTATGTCACCTTGGCCGGAGTGGTCATCATGGTTGTCTTGATGATTGCTGTGACTTGGAATGACATCATGCGACTCTTTTTTAGATAATCGAGGAATATTATGAAACAAAGTAAAATGCCTATCCCAACGCTTCGCGAAATGCCAAGCGATGCTCAAGTTATCAGCCATGCTCTTATGTTGCGAGCTGGCTATGTTCGTCAAGTCTCAGCAGGTGTTTATTCTTATCTACCACTTGCCAACCGTGTGATTGAAAAAGCTAAAAATATCATGCGCCAAGAATTCGACAAGATTGGTGCTGTTGAGATGTTGGCTCCTGCCCTTCTCAGTGCAGAATTGTGGCGCGAATCAGGTCGTTACGAAACTTATGGTGAGGACCTTTACAAACTAAAAAACCGTGAAAAATCAGACTTTATCCTAGGTCCAACTCACGAAGAAACCTTTACAGCTATTGTCCGTGATTCTGTTAAGTCTTACAAGCAATTGCCACTTAATCTTTATCAAATCCAGCCTAAGTATCGTGATGAAAAACGCCCACGTAATGGACTTCTTCGCACACGTGAGTTTATCATGAAGGATGCTTATAGCTTCCACGCTAACTATGATAGCTTGGACAGTGTTTACGATGAGTACAAGGCTGCTTATGAGCGTATTTTCACTCGTAGTGGTTTAGACTTCAAGGCTATCATCGGTGACGGTGGAGCCATGGGTGGTAAGGACAGCCAAGAATTTATGGCCATTACACCTGCTCGTACAGACCTTGACCGCTGGGTTGTCTTGGACAAGTCAGTTGCCTCATTTGATGAAATTCCTACAGAAGTGCAAGAAGAGATTAAGGCAGAATTGCTTAAGTGGATGGTTTCTGGTGAAGATACTATTGCCTACTCAAGTGAGTCTAGTTATGCGGCTAACTTGGAAATGGCAACAAATGAGTACAAACCAAGCAACCGTGTTGTCGCTGAAGAAGAAGTGACTCGTGTTGCAACACCAGATGTTAAATCAATTGATGAAGTTGCAGCCTTCCTCAATGTTCCAGAAGAACAAACAATCAAAACTCTCTTTTACATGGCAGATGGTGAGCTTGTTGCAACCCTTCTAGTTGGAAATGACCAACTCAACGAAGTCAAGTTGAAAAACTACTTGGGAGCAGATTTCTTTGACGTTGCTAGCGAAGAAGAAGTGGCGAATCTTGTTCAAGCAGGATTTGGTTCACTTGGCCCAGTTGGTTTGCCAGAGAATGTTAAAATCATTGCAGATCGTAAGGTGCAAGATGTCCATAATGCAGTTGTGGGTGCTAACGAAGATGGCTATCACTTGACTGGTGTGAACCCAGGTCGTGACTTTACTGCAGAATATGTGGATATCCGTGAAGTTCGTGAGGGTGAAATTTCTCCAGACGGACAAGGTGTCCTTAACTTTGCGCGTGGTATCGAAATTGGTCACATCTTTAAACTCGGTACTCGTTACTCAGCAAGCATGGGAGCAGATGTCTTGGATGAAAATGGCCGTGCTGTACCAATCATTATGGGTTCATATGGTATCGGTGTCAGCCGTCTACTTTCAGCAGTGATGGAGCAACACGCTCGCCTCTTTGTTAACAAAACACCAAAAGGTGAATACCGTTACGCTTGGGGAATCAACTTCCCTAAAGAATTGGCGCCATTTGATGTTCACTTGATCACTGTCAATGTCAAGGATGAAGAAGCGCAAGCCTTGACAGAAAAACTTGAAGCAAGCTTGATGGGAGCAGGTTACGAAGTCTTGACAGACGACCGTAATGAACGTGTCGGAGTCAAATTCAGCGATAGTGACTTGATTGGATTGCCAATCCGTATCACTGTTGGCAAAAAAGCAGCCGATGGCATAGTAGAAGTTAAGATTAAAGCGACTGGTGACACCATCGAAGTTCATGCAGATAACGTGCTTGAAACGCTTGAAATCCTCAGCAAGAAATAAAAACTATAATCAGAAGAAAAACAAGGAAAAAATGTAACTAGTTTTTACCTTGTTTTTTCTGTATAATGGGAAAAATGAGTAGATAAAGAGGTAAATGTATGCTAAGATTTCCAAAGGATTTTGTCTGGGGATCCTCTACTTCTGGACCACAAACAGAAGGACGTGTAGCTGGTGACGGTAAGGGAGATAATCTCTGGGATTATTGGTACCAAGTGGAGCCAAATCGTTACTATAATGGGATTGGTCCAGATAAAACATCAACCTTTTATGAAAACTGGGAAAAGGATATTGAGCTACTGTTAGAAACTGGTCACACGGCCTTTCGGACTTCTATTCAGTGGTCACGGATTTTTCCACAAGGGCGTGGGGAAGTCAATCCTCAAGGTGTAGACTTTTACCGTAAGGTTTTTGAGGCTATTAAGGACAAAGGGATTCGTCTTTTAGTGAATCTTTATCATTTTGATTTGCCTTTTGCCCTTCAAGAGGATGGTGATGGTTGGGAAAATAAGGCGACTGTCTCAGCCTATGAAGACTATGCTCGTTTTTGTTTTGAGACTTATGGAGATTTAGTGGATCAATGGATTACCTTTAACGAGCCCATCGTTCCAGTAGAATTTGGCTATTTTTACGATGCCCATTATCCACATAAGGTGGATGCAGAAGCAGCGGTTAAAGTAGCTTATCACACACAATTAGCTAGCAGTCGGGCGGTTAAGGCTTGTCATGAACTTTTGCCAGATTCCAAGATTGGGATTGTCCTCAACTTGACACCGGCTTATCCACGTAGCCAGCATCCTGCTGATGTCAAGGCTGCTCGTATTGCAGACCTTTTTCAGGCCCAATCTTTCTTAGATCCGTCTGTTTTGGGGACTTATCCACAGGAGTTGGTAGAAATCTTACATGAATACGGTCTCTTGCCTGATTCTACAGAGGAGGAGTTGGAGCTCATTCGTGACAATACGGTGGACTTCCTTGGTGTCAACTACTATCAACCTTTGCGTGTTATGGCGCCTCGATTTGCGAAGCATCCAGAGAGTCCACTCTTACCAGAACATTTTTACGAGCCTTATGTGATGCCTGGACGTAAAATCAATCCTCATCGTGGCTGGGAAATTTATGAGCAAGGGATTTATGACATTGCCCAAAATATCAAGGAAAATTATGGTAATATCGAGTGGATGTTGACAGAGAATGGCATGGGTGTTGAAGGGGAAGAAAAATTCCGTCAAGATGGAATGATTCAAGATGATTACCGTATTGACTTTGTAAAAGGTCATCTTCGTGAACTGTACCGTGCCATTGAAGATGGAGCCAACTGTAAGGGCTACTTGATTTGGACCTTTATTGACTGCTGGTCATGGCTCAACAGTTATAAAAATCGCTATGGTTTGGTCGAATTAGACTTGGAAACGCAAGAACGTCGTCTGAAAAAATCAGGGCACTGGTTCAAGGAATTAAGCGATAATAATGGATTTTAAAAAGGACTCTGACTGATTATCCTAATTGGTCAGAGCTTTTTGCTTACAGAAGCTTAATTTGAACTATACCAATTTTTACTCTTGACAAGTTAAAGAAACAAGTATATACTGATTTTGCTGATTCTATAAAAGAGGAATTAGACTATACCAATTTTAAGGAGAAAGCACAGCTGGTCTGTGTCGTATATACTATGTGTGGAATTGTTGGTGTTGTTGGAAACACAAATGCAACTGATATTTTGATTCAAGGACTTGAAAAGCTCGAATACCGTGGCTATGATTCTGCGGGGATTTTTGTCCTAGGTGGTGCTGAAAACCATCTAGTTAAGGCTGTTGGTCGTATTGCAGAATTGTCTGCTAAAACAGCTGGTGTTGAGGGAACAACTGGTATCGGACATACTCGTTGGGCAACTCATGGGAAACCAACGGAAGACAATGCTCACCCACATCGGTCTGAGACAGAACGTTTTGTTTTGGTGCACAATGGGGTGATTGAGAACTACCTTGAAATCAAGGAAGAATACCTTGCAGGTCACCACTTCAAAGGGCAAACAGATACGGAAATCGCCGTTCACTTGATTGGAAAATTTGCAGAAGAAGATGGCTTGTCAGTTCTTGAAGCCTTCAAAAAAGCTCTTCACATCATCCGTGGTTCTTATGCCTTTGCCTTGGTTGACTCACAAGATCCTGAAGTTATCTACGTAGCTAAGAATAAATCACCACTTTTGATTGGTCTTGGGGAAGGATATAACATGGTCTGCTCAGATGCTATGGCTATGATTCGTGAAACCAACCAATACATGGAAATTCATGACCAAGAGTTGGTAATCGTCAAGGCTGATAGCGTGGAAGTTCAAGACTATGATGGAAATAGTCGTGAGCGAGCTAGTTACACTGCTGAACTTGACTTGTCAGATATCGGTAAGGGAACTTACCCTTACTACATGCTCAAGGAAATCGATGAGCAACCAACGGTTATGCGTAAACTCATCCAAGCCTACACAGATGAGGTTGGTCAAGTAGTAGTAGACCCAGCTATCATCCAGGCTGTTCAAGACGCAGACCGTATCTACATCCTTGCAGCTGGAACATCTTACCACGCAGGATTTGCTTCTAAGAAGATGTTGGAAGAATTGACAGATACACCAGTTGAACTTGGCATCTCATCTGAGTGGGGCTACGGTATGCCACTTCTCAGCAAGAAACCACTCTTCATCTTTATCAGTCAGTCTGGCGAAACAGCGGATAGCCGTCAGGTTTTGGTTAAGGCTAATGAAATGGGAATTCCGAGCTTGACAGTGACAAATGTCCCAGGTTCAACTCTTTCACGTGAAGCCAACCATACCATGCTCCTTCATGCAGGTCCTGAAATTGCCGTGGCATCAACCAAGGCCTATACAGCGCAAATTGCAGCCCTTGCCTTTCTTGCAAAAGCAGTCGGTCAAGCAAATGCCAATGCTAAAGCGCAAGCCTTTGACCTAGTTCATGAGTTGTCAATCGTGGCTCAGTCTATCGAATCAACTCTTTCAGAAAAAGAATTGATTGATAGCAAGATTCGTGAGCTTCTTGAAACAACTCGTAACGCCTTTTACATCGGACGTGGTCAAGATTACTATGTAGCCATGGAAGCCAGTCTCAAGCTCAAAGAGATTTCTTACATCCAGTGTGAAGGCTTTGCGGCAGGAGAACTCAAGCACGGAACTATTGCCTTGATTGAAGAAGGAACGCCTGTCTTGGCCCTCTTGTCAGATCCAGTTCTTTCCAACCACACTCGTGGAAATATCCAAGAGGTGGCAGCCCGTGGTGCCAAAGTCCTCACTATCGCAGAAGAAAATGTTGCTAAAGAGACAGACGACATCGTTCTTACGACCGTCCACCCTTACCTCTCACCAATTTCAATGGTCGTACCAACGCAATTAGTCGCTTACTTTGCAACTCTGCACCGTGGCCTTGATGTGGATAAACCACGTAACCTTGCTAAGTCAGTAACGGTAGAATAAGCTAAAAAAGTCTAGTTATCTAGGCTTTTTCTTGTGAGCAAACTAGGAAGCTAGCCGCAGGCTGTACTTGAGTACGGCAAGGTGAAGCTGACGTGGTTTGAATTTGATTTTAGAAGAGTCTTAATAAAAAATCCTAATCGAGTTTATTATGACGGCAAATATTGTGCAAAAATCAATCCCCCGAGCGTTAAGGCTTGGGGGATTGTTCTATAGGAGGGCTAGTTTAGTTCTCTTTTTTGTTTTTTAACAAGAACCCGAGACCTAGGAGTGCAAGGAGACTAATTCCTGCAAACAGAAGTTTGTGATCATTTTTGGTTCCTGTATTTGGAAGTTCAGCTTGTTTAGCTAGGGGCGCAGGTATATTTTCCTTGCTAGAGTTTTCTACCGATTCGTTTTGAACAGCTTCACTTACAGATGATGGTTGTGCTTCTTGTGCTGGTTGTGAATCAGTTGTAGCTTGCTTGGGTTTATCTTCTGCATCAGCTACTTTGGCATCTGGTTTAGTAGAGTCAGGTTTAGCTTGTGGAGCTGGTTCTTGATGTTCAGATTTGATTACTGGGTTTGAAATATGGCCTTGGCTATTATTTTGCCCTTGTTCTTGTTTTAAGCTAGAAAGATCAAATTCTGGTTTTTCTTCCACAGCTGGGGCAACAATGGCACCGCCTTGAGAGACTCGAAGAACAGTAGCTGTAAGGGCATTTAATTTCAAGCCTTTTTCAGTCCACTCAAGTCCTTTCGGGTTGGCAATTCCGACTGGCCCTGCTTGGTTTTCATCTGCTAAAACTTCAGCATTTCTGAGATGTGCAAAGGCAGTTCCCAAATTAAATTCGCGAGCTTTTTCGTCCGCATTGACAAAGACTGCGTAGATATCCCCATTTGGAGCAGTGATTTGGTAGCCAATTACCACGTCCTCTTTTGCCACACCATTTTGGCCTGGAACAGTGATGAGGTGGACACGGTCTTTGATATCTTGGAGACTCTTAAGTCGGAAGGCATCTGTAGATTGACGAAGGGCAATCAAACCTTTCATATAGTCACGGCTCTTGACATTTTCAGGATATGCTTTTCCATCTGTAGCCTTAGTCCAGTCAAACTTGTTAATAGCATCACTCGAATCGTAAGAGTCATGTATGAAGTAAGGATAGTCAAATGGATTGCCGTCCTTATCACGCAACAAGTGAGATTTGTTTGGAACCTTATCCTCTGCTACTGGAGTCTTGTAGGCTGGGTCACGGAATTGTTTAGTACGTCCATATTCCTGACCGGAGTGGATAAACGGAGTTCCTTGAGCTGTCAAGACCATGAGATTTCCAAGTCGCAAACGACGGTGGATTTCAGCATAGTTCTCAGCTTTGCTTGGATCTTTTTTGATAGATTGGGCGATGATGTCAAAGAGGGTCAAGTTATCATGGGCTGCGATGTATTGGATGACATCTCCAGGGCTGTCAGCTTCAAAGTTGGTTGGTTGAGCAATGAGATTTTTGAAGATGGTGTTGATATCACGCTTGCCACCTGTGATAAAGGCAGGTTGGCCTTCGTTTGGATAACCAGACTTGAGGTTGTTACGGATGTCATCTGAAAAGACAGCGACAGTATCGGTATGTTTCATCCAATCTTGGTCAGCAGCTTTAGTAGGCATGTTTTCATCACCAGCATAGGTTCTCCAACCTTCACCAAGCATGATGAGGTTTGGATTGAGGGCGCGTGCAGCCTTGTACGCTTCTTCGATAGAAGCGGCATCATGGTCTCCCATCATATCGAAACGGAAGCCATCAACTTTGTAGGTATCAACTAGATATTTGATAGAGTCAACTAGGAGCCGTTTGGTCATATGGTGGGTTGTCCCCAAGCGTCCACCACCAAAGCTAGTTCGAGGTGTTCCGTCAGCATCCATAAAGTGGTAGTAGTTTGGCTCTAAATCTTCAAAGATATCGACCTTGGCTGTATGGTTATAAACGACATCTAGGATAGCTCCCATGCCACGTTTGTGGATTTCGTTGATGAGGTTTTTAAATTCTGCGATTCGTTTTTCTGGATTTTTAGGATCGCTTGAATACATACCAGTCAAGGAGAAGTAGTTTTGAGGATCATATCCCCAGTTATAGTTGCTGTTGCTTGAAGCATAGTCAGACAAGCGTTCATGGTTTTTCAATTCATTGACAAAGTAGTAAGACAAGACTGGAAGGAGCTGGATGTGGGTCACACCTAAGTCTTTGAGATAGTCTAGTTTTTCAATAAAGGCTTCAAAGGTACCAAATGGTTTGGTCAAGTCTTTTGCAATGGCAGGATCTGAAGTGAAGTCACGCACATGAGCTTCGTAGATAACGGCATCTTCACGAGTCTTGAAGTTGTGAATCTTACCATAAGTTAAGTCTTGAGGTCCTAGTTTGGCTGGATTTACAAAGGCAGCTTTAGCCACTTTATGGGCATCGTCGATCTTGGCATCATCACTATTCCAAGCAGCGAGGGATTTAGCGTAAGGATCGAGTGCAAGAACAGTTTTACCCTGACGCTCGATCTGGTATTGATAATAGTAGCCAGTGAAATCTGTGATTCCTAATTTGTTTGTGCTATCTAGAGTTTGTTTCCAAGTACCTTTTTCCCCTTTTTCAAGAGCGACAGTTCCAACCACTTTTTCAGGGTTATTCTTGTCGTAGACAACGACAGAAACCTTATCAGCACTTGGTGACCAAAGGGTCAAATCAACTTGTTTTCCTTCTTCTTTGAGGTCGGCTCCAAGTTTACCATCATAGCTGTATGTCTCATCTTTAAGTCGCCAGCTTGTTTTGGTAGTGAATTGGTCGGAATTGTAGCTAACAGTATACGGATGTTTTGTGTCAGAGAAATCTCCGCTGTAGGTCACTTTCTTGCCAGCTTCATCGATTGAAACATCGGTGATAGTTACCTTGTTTCCTAGGTGATTAGTGATGTTGGAGTGTTTGAGGATATCTTCTTTTTTGGCACCGACTAGTGTTGAAAAACTACTTTCAATGCTAGAAGTGCCTACGTGTTGGGCTCCTGTCATACGGATATCATGGACATAGTATGGATTTGTGTAAATCGATTCATCATCGTCTTTTAGGAAGATTTGGCTATGATTTTTTAAATCTGTGAACTTATAATCTTCTTTACGGATTTTCACATCGTCTCCTTGTTTGTTTCTGTCTAGTAATAAAAATCCAAGGTCTTTAGCTGCATCTTTGAGTGGAATATCGATATAGCGACCATATTTGCCTGTAGCCGTAAAGTCTGTTCCGTTGGGCCATTCACCACTACTTGGCTCTTTCACATCTCCCCAGTACCAGAGAGATTTCTTGTCATAGTTGCCATCTGTGCGGTAGTAGTTGACGCGAACAGTTCCTGCAGGTTGTGGCTCGTAAGAGAAAACCTTGTGATCTTGGTCCAACCAAGCCTCATTCATCTTTGGTGCCAGTTTTTCTACCGATTTATCGCCGGTCAGATTTTTCCCAGCTGTATTATTGATGAGGAAGCTAATTTTCTTGGCTTGCTCTCCCTTTAATTTGATATCTAGGTAATAGCCATAGTCATCTTTTTTGGCATCCTTGAAGGACAAGGCTCCGTTTGGCCAATTTTCAGATGGTTTTTCAACATCGTCCCAAGTCCATAGCCCTTGAGCATCCTTGTTTTCTTCAGGAAGTTTTTTGACATGGATACGGAAGTAGTTGTCTTCGATTGGCTCTTCTGCTTTAGTTTCATTTGTTACTGGACTCGTAGAAGTAGTTGGTTCACTTGAACGATCTTGCCCGGTTTGTGGTGCTGAATCGGCTGGGGTTGCAGCAGGAGTGGTTGCCTCTGTTGCAGGTTTTTCTTCTGTTTTCTCTAGGGAAGCGTTTGCATTATTAGGCGAAGAAATATCACTTTCGTTCTTACCAGAGTTAACTACTGTATCAGTAAGAGGTTGTGCAAGGGCAGTAGTAGTTTCATTACTAGTTCCCTTATTGCTTGTAGTATTTTCGTTTGCTGAGATAGTTGGTGTAGCCATGGCAAGCAGGACAAGGCTTGCTCCAATAAGGACAGAACCAGTTCCATTTTTGAGGGAACGGATGCTGTAAACCATTTTTTTCTCAGTGTGAGATGGTGTTCTTTTCATAATCAATCTCCTATAAATGAATTTCTTTATCAGTATAGCACGTAGTAAAACAATATGCAAGCGTTTTCCTAAAATTAAACTAAAAGAAAAATCGCAACAAATTTTGTTATGATTCAGCCAGTCTTCCTTATAGGAAAAGATTTTGTCAAAAATTCGTCAATCTCCTTGAAAAATCTGGCTAAATAGGGTATAATATAAATAATCATTTGTCGTAGGTTTTGTCTGAAATATTGTCCAGACAAGGCTCACAGCAGTTAAATCTTCTGAAAAAGTCAGATTTAGCTGCTCTTTTTGTGCTTTTTTTCAGGATTTTGAGTACTTGTAACAAAGATTTAAAGATTCTGAAAATTCATCAAGAGGACACGGTGATAGGGGTTTTTAAAACCATATGACGATTAGAAAAGCCTGATTGACAAGGCTTGGAACTTATTTACAAAGGAGAATCATCTTGGCAGGACATGACGTTCAATACGGGAAACATCGTACCCGTCGTAGTTTTTCAAGAATCAAAGAAGTTCTTGACTTACCAAATTTGATTGAAATTCAAACTGACTCATTCAAAGATTTCCTAGACCATGGTCTGAAGGAAGTGTTTGAAGATGTATTGCCAATTTCAAACTTCACAGACACAATGGAGTTGGAATTTGTTGGATATGAAATCAAGGAACCAAAATACACGCTAGAAGAGGCTCGTATCCACGATGCTAGCTACTCAGCACCAATTTTTGTAACCTTCCGCTTGATCAATAAAGAAACAGGCGAAATCAAAACTCAAGAAGTTTTCTTTGGTGATTTCCCAATCATGACAGAAATGGGTACTTTCATCATCAATGGTGGTGAACGTATCATCGTATCTCAGTTGGTCCGCTCACCAGGTGTTTACTTTAACGATAAAGTTGATAAAAACGGTAAAGTGGGCTACGGTTCAACTGTCATCCCTAACCGTGGAGCTTGGTTGGAACTTGAAAGTGACTCAAAAGATATCGCCTACACTCGTATCGACCGTACTCGTAAGATTCCATTTACGACATTGGTTCGTGCGCTTGGTTTCTCAGGTGATGATGAAATCTTTGATATCTTTGGTGATAGCGAATTGGTTCGCAACACTGTTGAAAAAGATATCCACAAGAACCCAATGGACTCTCGTACCGACGAAGCTTTGAAAGAAATTTACGAACGCCTTCGTCCAGGTGAGCCTAAGACTGCTGAAAGTTCACGTAGCTTGCTTGTGGCTCGTTTCTTTGACCCACGTCGCTATGACCTAGCAGCAGTTGGTCGTTACAAGATCAATAAAAAACTCAATGTTAAAACACGTTTGCTCAACCAAACCATTGCGGAGCCATTGGTAGATCCTGAAACTGGAGAAATCTTGGTAGAAGCTGGTACAATCATGACTCGTAGCGTGATTGAAAGTATTGAAAGCCATTTGGATGGTGATTTGAACAAGATTGTTTACATTCCAAATGATGCAGCGGTTGTGACTGAGCCAGTTGTTCTTCAAAAATTCAAGGTTGTTGCACCAACTGATCCAGACCGTGTTGTAACGATCATCGGTAATGCTAATCCAGATGACAAGGTTCGTATCGTTACTCCTGCAGATATCCTTGCTGAAATGAGCTATTTCCTCAACTTGGCTGAAGGACTTGGCCGTGTAGACGATATCGACCACCTTGGAAACCGTCGTATCCGTGCCGTTGGTGAACTGCTTGCCAACCAAGTACGCCTTGGACTTTCTCGTATGGAACGTAATGTCCGTGAACGTATGTCTGTTCAAGATAACGAAGTCTTGACACCACAACAAATCATCAATATCCGTCCTGTAACAGCTGCGGTTAAAGAATTCTTTGGTTCATCACAGTTGTCACAGTTCATGGACCAACACAACCCGCTTTCTGAGTTGTCTCACAAACGCCGTTTGTCAGCCTTAGGACCTGGTGGTTTGACACGTGACCGCGCTGGATATGAAGTTCGTGACGTGCACTACACTCACTATGGTCGTATGTGTCCAATCGAGACACCTGAAGGACCTAACATCGGTTTGATCAATAACTTGTCATCTTACGGACACTTGAACAAATATGGTTTTGTTCAAACACCATACCGTAAGGTTGACCGTGAAACAGGTGTTGTTACTAACGAAATCGTTTGGTTGACAGCCGATGAAGAAGATGAATTTACTGTAGCACAGGCTAATTCTCGTCTGAATGAAGATGGAACATTTGCTGAGAAAGTTGTCATGGGACGTCACCAAGGGGTCAACCAAGAGTATCCAGCTAATGTTGTTGACTACATGGACGTATCACCAAAACAGGTAGTTGCTGTTGCGACAGCATGTATTCCTTTCTTGGAAAACGATGACTCCAACCGTGCCCTCATGGGAGCCAACATGCAACGTCAGGCTGTGCCGTTGATTAATCCAAAAGCACCTTACGTTGGTACTGGTATGGAATACCAAGCAGCCCACGATTCAGGAGCTGCTGTGATTGCTCAGTATGACGGTAAAGTTACCTATGCAGATGCTGACAAGGTAGAAGTTCGTCGTGAAGATGGTTCATTGGACGTTTACCACATCCAAAAATTCCGTCGTTCAAATTCAGGTACTGCTTACAACCAACGCACTCTTGTAAAAGTTGGCGATGTCGTTGAAAAAGGCGATTTCATTGCTGACGGACCTTCTATGGAAAATGGAGAAATGGCGCTTGGACAAAACCCAATCGTTGCCTACATGACTTGGGAAGGTTACAACTTCGAGGATGCTGTTATCATGAGCGAACGCTTGGTCAAAGACGATGTCTACACATCTGTCCACCTTGAAGAATACGAATCAGAAACACGCGATACAAAGCTTGGGCCTGAAGAAATTACTCGTGAAATTCCAAACGTTGGTGAAGATGCCCTTAAAGACCTTGACGAAATGGGTATTATCCGTATCGGTGCCGAGGTTAAAGAGGGCGATATCCTTGTAGGTAAAGTAACACCTAAGGGTGAGAAAGACCTTTCAGCTGAAGAACGTCTCTTACACGCTATCTTTGGAGACAAGTCACGTGAAGTACGTGATACTTCTCTTCGTGTACCACACGGTGCCGATGGTGTCGTTCGTGATGTTAAAATCTTTACACGTGCAAATGGAGATGAGCTGCAATCAGGTGTTAATATGCTGGTTCGCGTCTACATCGCTCAAAAACGTAAGATCAAGGTCGGAGATAAGATGGCCGGACGTCACGGAAATAAAGGGGTTGTCTCTCGTATCGTTCCTGTAGAAGACATGCCTTACCTTCCAGATGGAACTCCAGTCGATATCATGTTGAACCCACTTGGGGTGCCATCACGTATGAATATCGGTCAGGTTATGGAGCTCCACCTTGGTATGGCGGCTCGTACTCTTGGAATCCACATCGCAACACCAGTCTTTGACGGAGCAAGTTCTGAAGACCTTTGGTCAACTGTTAAAGAAGCTGGCATGGATAGCGATGCCAAAACAATCCTTTACGATGGACGTACGGGGGAACCATTTGATAACCGTGTTTCTGTCGGAGTCATGTACATGATCAAACTCCACCACATGGTTGATGATAAATTGCACGCGCGTTCAGTCGGACCTTACTCAACCGTTACTCAACAACCACTTGGAGGTAAAGCTCAGTTTGGTGGACAACGTTTCGGTGAGATGGAGGTTTGGGCTCTTGAAGCCTACGGTGCGTCAAATGTTCTTCAAGAAATCTTGACTTACAAGTCTGACGATATCAACGGACGTTTGAAAGCTTATGAAGCCATTACAAAAGGAAAACCAATTCCAAAACCAGGTGTTCCAGAATCCTTCCGAGTTCTTGTCAAAGAATTGCAATCTCTTGGTCTTGACATGCGTGTCCTTGACGAAGATGACCAAGAAGTGGAACTTCGCGACTTGGATGAAGGAATGGACGAAGATGTCATCCACGTAGATGACCTTGAAAAAGCCCGCGAAAAAGCAGCACAAGAGGCTAAAGCAGCTTTTGAAGCTGAAGAAGCTGAGAAAGCAACAAAAGCGGAAGCAACAGAAGAAGCTGCTGAAGAATAAGCAGTTCACTTAGAATAGAAAGGGAAGAAATAGTGGTTGATGTAAATCGTTTTAAAAGTATGCAAATCACCCTAGCTTCTCCAAGCAAAGTCCGTTCATGGTCTTATGGAGAAGTCAAAAAACCTGAAACAATCAATTACCGTACCTTAAAACCAGAACGTGAAGGTCTCTTTGATGAAGTGATCTTTGGACCTACAAAAGACTGGGAATGTGCTTGTGGTAAGTACAAACGCATTCGTTATAGAGGGATTGTTTGTGACCGCTGTGGGGTTGAAGTAACGCGTACGAAAGTTCGTCGTGAGCGTATGGGGCACATTGAGTTGAAAGCTCCTGTATCTCACATCTGGTACTTCAAGGGGATTCCAAGCCGTATGGGCTTGACCCTTGATATGAGCCCTCGTGCCCTCGAGGAAGTTATCTACTTTGCGGCTTATGTGGTGATTGATCCTAAGGATACACCGCTTGAGCACAAGTCTATCATGACAGAGCGCGAATACCGCGAGCGCTTGCGTGAATATGGTTATGGATCATTCGTTGCCAAGATGGGTGCCGAAGCTATCCAAGACCTTTTGAAACAAGTAGATCTTGAAAAAGAAATTGCTGAACTCAAAGAAGAGTTGAAAACAGCTACTGGACAAAAACGTGTCAAAGCTATCCGTCGTTTGGATGTTTTGGATGCCTTTTACAAGTCTGGAAACAAACCTGAATGGATGATTCTTAACATCCTTCCAGTTATTCCACCAGATCTTCGTCCAATGTTGCAGTTGGATGGTGGCCGTTTTGCCTCATCTGACTTGAACGACCTTTACCGCCGTGTTATCAACCGTAACAACCGTTTGGCTCGTTTGCTTGAGTTGAATGCACCAGGTATTATCGTTCAAAATGAGAAGCGTATGCTTCAAGAAGCGGTTGACGCTTTGATTGACAATGGTCGTCGTGGTCGTCCAATCACAGGACCAGGTAGCCGTCCTCTTAAATCATTGAGCCACATGCTTAAAGGTAAACAAGGACGCTTCCGTCAAAACTTGCTTGGTAAACGTGTTGACTTCTCAGGACGTTCCGTTATCGCCGTTGGTCCAACTCTTAAGATGTACCAATGTGGTGTGCCACGTGAAATGGCAATCGAGCTCTTTAAACCATTCGTGATGCGTGAAATTGTTGCCCGTGATATCGTACAAAACGTCAAAGCGGCTAAACGCTTGGTGGAACGCGGAGACGAACGCATCTGGGATATCCTTGAAGAAGTGATCAAAGAACACCCAGTGCTTTTGAACCGCGCACCGACCCTTCACCGTTTAGGTATCCAAGCCTTCGAGCCAGTCTTAATTGATGGTAAGGCCCTTCGCTTGCACCCGCTTGTCTGTGAAGCCTACAATGCCGACTTTGACGGGGACCAAATGGCCATCCACGTACCGCTTTCAGAAGAAGCCCAAGCAGAAGCTCGTATCTTGATGCTAGCTGCTGAGCACATCTTGAACCCGAAAGATGGTAAACCAGTTGTTACTCCATCTCAGGACATGGTTTTGGGTAACTACTACTTGACAATGGAAGAAGCTGGTCGTGAAGGTGAAGGAATGGTCTTCAAAGACCGTGACGAAGCGGTTATGGCTTACCGTAATGGTTATGTTCACCTCCACTCACGTGTTGGTATCGCAACAGACAGCCTCAACAAACCATGGACAGAAGAGCAAAAACACAAGGTCTTGCTTACAACAGTTGGTAAAATCCTCTTCAACGACATTATGCCAGAGGGTCTACCATACTTGCAAGAACCAAACAATGCCAACTTGACAGAAGGCGTTCCAGCTAAATACTTCTTGCCACTTGGTGGAGATATCAAGGAAGCTATCAGCAATCTTGAACTTAACCCTCCATTCAAGAAGAAAAACCTTGGAAATATCATCGCTGAAATCTTCAAACGTTTCCGTACGACAGAAACTTCTGCCCTACTTGACCGTATGAAGAACCTCGGTTACCACCACTCAACTCTTGCAGGATTGACAGTGGGTATTGCCGATATCCCAGTCGTTGATGACAAGGCTGAAATCATTGAAGAATCACACAAACGTGTAGAACAAATCACAAAACAATTCCGTCGTGGTATGATCACAGACGACGAGCGATACAATGCCGTTACAGCTGAATGGCGTGCTGCCCGTGAAAAACTTGAGAAACGTTTGATTGCCAACCAAGATCCTAAGAATCCAATCGTTATGATGATGGATTCTGGAGCCCGTGGTAACATCTCAAACTTCTCACAGCTTGCCGGTATGCGTGGTCTGATGGCGGCTCCGAACGGACGTATCATGGAATTGCCAATCCTTTCAAACTTCCGCGAAGGTTTGTCAGTACTCGAAATGTTCTTCTCCACTCACGGTGCTCGTAAAGGTATGACCGATACGGCCCTTAAGACAGCCGACTCAGGTTACTTGACTCGTCGTTTGGTTGACGTTGCCCAAGACGTTATCATCCGTGAGGACGATTGTGGAACTGACCGTGGTCTCTTGATCCGCTCTATCGCAGAAGGAAAAGAGATGATTGAGTCTCTAGAAGAACGTCTCAACGGTCGTTACACTAAGAAAACTGTTAAACATCCAGAAACTGGTGCAGTGATTATCGGTCCAAATGAGTTGATTACAGAAGACAAGGCGCGTGAAATTGTCAATGCTGGTGTGGAAGAAGTGACTATCCGTTCCGTGTTTACATGTAACACTCGTCACGGTGTCTGCCGTCACTGTTACGGTATCAACTTGGCGACTGGTGATGCGGTTGAAGTTGGTGAAGCAGTTGGTACAATCGCTGCCCAATCTATCGGGGAACCTGGTACACAGCTTACAATGCGTACCTTCCACACGGGTGGGGTTGCCTCAAATACCGATATCACTCAGGGTCTTCCTCGTGTCCAAGAAATCTTTGAAGCCCGCAACCCTAAAGGGGAAGCGGTTATTACAGAGGTTAAAGGACAAGTTACCGCTATCGAAGAAGATGCATCAACTCGTACCAAGAAAGTCTTTGTTAAGGGCGAAACTGGTGAAGGTGAGTACGTCGTTCCATTTACAGCTCGTATGCGTGTCGAAGTTGGAGACCAAGTAGCGCGTGGTGCTGCTCTTACAGAAGGTTCTATCCAACCAAAACGTCTCCTTGCAGTTCGTGATGTCTTGTCAGTTGAAACTTACCTTCTTGGTGAAGTACAAAAAGTTTACCGTAGCCAAGGGGTAGAAATCGGTGACAAACACATCGAGGTAATGGTTCGTCAAATGATCCGTAAAGTCCGTGTCATGGATCCAGGTGACACAGATCTTCTCATGGGTACCCTTATGGATATCAATGACTTTACAGATGCTAACAAAGATGTCCTTATCGCAGGTGGAGTTCCAGCGACAGGTCGCCCAGTTCTTATGGGAATTACCAAAGCCTCACTTGAAACAAATAGTTTCTTGTCAGCGGCTTCCTTCCAGGAAACAACTCGTGTCCTTACTGATGCGGCTATCCGTGGTAAGAAAGACCATCTCCTTGGACTTAAGGAAAATGTTATCATCGGTAAGATCATCCCAGCTGGTACTGGTATGGCCCGTTACCGTAACCTTGAACCACATGCTATCAACGAAGAAGAATACCTTAATCCTCCAGTAGAGGAAGAAGGGGATGAAGAAATAACAGAAGTAGTTGTGGATACTGCCGTTGAAACTGTGGAAGAAACAGTAGAATAAAAGAGAATGAGAGAGCCTTCGGGTTCTCTTTCTCTTTTCTGAAAACTTTCTCCATTTTTCCATGAAATGTGGTAAAATAATACTCAATGAAAATCAAAGAGCAAACTAGGAAACTAGCCGTAGGTTGCTCAAAGCACTGCTTTGAGGTTGTAGATAGAACTGACGAAGTCAGCTCAAAACACTGTTTTGAGGTTGTGGATAGAACTGACGAAGTCAGTAACCATACCTACGGTAAGGCGACGTTGACGTGGTTTGAAGAGATTTTCGAAGAGTATAAAAGAAAGAAGCTGACAAAGGAGACAGGTATGGAACAAACATTTTTTATCATTAAACCAGACGGTGTAAAAAGAGGATTAGTGGGTGAGGTGTTGAAACGCATCGAACAACGTGGATTTACAATCGAAAAATTGGAGTTGCGTACAAAGGTTTCAGAAGGGTTAATTGATCAGCACTATCAGGACTTGGTTGGTCAAAGTTTTTACCCACCGATTCGTGAATTTATGACTTCAGGACCGGTTCTTGTAGGTATCATTTCTGGTCCCAAAGTAATTGAAACTTGGCGGACTATGATGGGTGCAACTCGTCCAGAAGAAGCTTTACCAGGAACTATTCGAGGTGATTTTGCAAAAGCTGCTGGAGAAAATGAGGTTATCCAAAATGTTGTGCATGGTTCAGATTCAGAAGAGTCAGCTAAGCGAGAAATTGCTCTTTGGTTTGAAGAGAAATAGTAAAAGTTTGATGTAAGGGATACTTGCGTCAAACTTTTTTGCATTTTAGAGTAGAAAACTGACAGTTGAGAAATATTCTAGCAATGGTGAGGCTTTCTAGCATATAATAAGAGCAAGTATGGAGGAAGAATGATGGAAAGAATGAAAAAGCAAATTCGTATTTTGTTATTGCTGACAGTTTTTGGTATTAGTAGCTGTTCTTGTTTAAGTTTATCTACTTGGGCCTTGATGTTAAATCAAAACTGCTTCTTTTATTTAGTTGGCATGTTGCTTCTTGCCAGTATTGGTGCAGGGCTAAACTACTATAGTGGACAGCGAAATCAATCTTATTCAGTTTTTAAGGAAGATAAGCAACAATTCTTGTATAGTCTCTTGCTCTTAGTAAACATTTTGGGTTTAGCTTTAATTGTCATAGAGCATATCCTTGCAGGAAATACGTCCGTAGAAGGGTTTGTGGAAGATTTTCTACCGAGCTTCTTTTTCTTATTTGGTATTGATTTGTTAGTTTTTCTGCCGATTCAGAAGTATGTAAATGGAGTGAAAAAGTTTTTGGGAAAGAAGGAAATGTGTTTTATTAGTGGACTAGCTATTCTAATCTTCCTCAGAAATCCTTGGATGCTATTGTCCATGACCTTTTATATTACCTTAGGAATGCTATTTCTAGGACTGTTGGTGCCAAAAGTCATTCGCTGGGAAGTTTCATTTTACAGTCATTTGATGAGAGATATCTTGTTAGTTGTCTTCTTACTGTTTCTATTTTAAAATCAAAATAAGAACTGACCGAAGTTTTTACAATTCATAATATGGAATTCACAGATAATATCTCGACAAAGGACAACTTTTTGGTATAATAGAAACATGTACACTAAAAACGAAGAAGAGTTACAGTCCTTAGGTGAACGTTTGGGCTATTTATTAGAAAAAAATGACGTCTTAATTCTAACTGGAGAACTTGGAGCAGGCAAAACGACCTTTACAAAGGGTCTTGCTAAAGGTTTACAGATTACTCAGATGATTAAGAGTCCAACCTATACGATCGTAAGAGAATATGAAGGTCGTCTTCCGCTTTACCACCTAGATGTTTATCGTATTGAGGGAGATGCGGATTCTATTGATTTGGATGAGTTTCTCTTTGGTGGTGGGGTAACTGTCATCGAGTGGGGACATCTTTTAGGTGATGCCTTGCCAGATACTTATTTAGAATTGGAAATTCTAAAAGAAGAAGACGGTCGCAGATTACATTTCCAAGCAAAGGGTTTGCGTGCAGAAAAACTCTTAGAGGAGCTTCAACATGGAGTATGAATTGCTCATTAGAGAAGCAGAACCTAGTGATGCGGCTGAATTAGTGACATTTTTAAATCGTGTCAGTGTAGAAACAGATTTTACCAGTCTGGACAGGAATGGCATTTTGATGACAGATACTGAGATGGAGTTGTTTTTGGATAAACAGGCTCAATCGGAAAATCAAATCACTTTACTTGCCTTGCTGAATGATGAAATTGCTGGTCTTGTAAATATCACAGCTGATCAACGCAAGAGAGTTCGTCATATTGGAGATCTCTTTATTGTGATTGGTAAGAAGTATTGGAATAATGGACTGGGGAGTTTGTTACTTGAAGAAGTCCTAGAATGGGCGCAGGCTAGTGGCATTCTTCGTCGACTTCAACTCACTGTCCAAACTCGTAATCAGGCTGCAGTTTATTTATATCAAAAGCATGGCTTTGTAATTGAAGGTAGACAAGAGCGCGGTGCTTACATAGAAGAAGGGGAATTTATCGATGTTTACCTGATGGGTAGACTGATAGATTGATAGAAATATGGTTAAAAAAATTATTGGAATGGTGCTAGCTTTTCTAGCTGTGACGGTTTTGGGTGTGGGTGTTTTTGCTTATACTATTTATCAGCAAGGTACACAAACCTTATCAAAAACCTATAAAAAAATCGGAGAAGAAACCAATGTTATTGAGGCGACTGAACCCTTAACGATTCTTTTGATGGGGGTTGATACTGGGAATGTAGAGCGTACAGATCAATGGGCTGGAAATAGTGATTCCATGATTCTCTTGACGGTGAATCCACATACTAAGAAAACCATGATGTTGAGTTTGGAACGTGACATCCTGACTAAAATTCAGCATAAAGATGGCCAGATTGAGGAAGCGAAGTTAAACGCTGCCTATGCTGGTGGTGGTGCAGAGTTAGCTATTTCAACCATTCAAAAGATGATGAATATCCATATCGATCGCTACATTATGGTTAATATGCAAGGATTGCAACAATTAGTCGATGCAGTGGGTGGTATAACTGTCAATAACACGCTAGGCTTCCCAATTTCTATTAGTGATCAAGAGGAATTTAATACCATTTCTATCGGTGTTGGAGAACAGACAATAAATGGAGAAGAAGCGCTTGTTTATTCCCGCATGCGTTATCAGGATCCTGAAGGAGACTATGGTCGTCAAAAGAGACAACGTGAAGTCATTCAAAAGGTTGTTGAAAAAGTTCTTAGTTTGAATAGCGTTAGTCACTATCAGTCTATCTTAAAAGCCCTAAGTACCAATATGCAGACTAATATTGATTTATCTGCGAAAAGTATTCCAAACTTGTTGGGTTATAAAGATTCATTTAAAATCATTGAATCTCAACAATTGAAGGGCGAAGGAGAGATGTTGCAAGGTATTTCTTACCAGATTGTTTCGAGAGAGCATATGTTGGAAATGCAGAATATATTGCGACGTTCTTTGGGACAAGAAGAAGTCACTCAGCTGGAAACAAATGTTGTCTTATTTGAAGATTTGTTTGGACGGGTGCCTGTTGGTGATGGGGAGAATCAACAACAAGGTGTCTTTGTAACAAATGAAGTAGAATAGTTCGTTTTTTAATACAAATAAAAAATTAATCGTGGGAAATTTCCTGCGATTTTTTCAAAAAAATACGAATAGATAGGTAGGAGGAAACATGAAAGCAGAAATCATTGCTGTTGGAACAGAGATTTTGACAGGACAGATTGTTAATACCAATGCTCAGTTTTTATCGGAAAAACTAGCAGAGATTGGAGTAGACGTATATTTTCAGACGGCTGTAGGAGACAACGAAGCTCGTCTCTTGTCTTTGCTCGAAATTGCCAGTCAACGTAGCAGTCTGGTGATTTTAACAGGTGGTTTGGGGCCAACTGAGGACGACCTAACTAAACAAACTTTGGCTAAATTCTTAGGGAAAGCATTAGTTTTCGATCCTCAGGCGCAGGAGAAGTTGGATGTCTTTTTTGCCCAGCGACCAGACTATGCCCGAACACCGAATAACGAAAGACAAGCTCAAATTGTAGAAGGAGCGACTCCGCTGCCCAACGAAACAGGACTGGCTGTGGGAGGAATATTGGAAGTCGATGGAGTGACCTATGTCGTCCTTCCAGGTCCGCCAAGTGAAATGAAACCTATGGTCTTAAACCAACTTCTACCCAAGTTGATGACAGGGAGCAAGTTGTATTCCCGAGTTCTTCGTTTCTTTGGAATTGGCGAAAGTCAGCTGGTGACGATTTTGGCTGATTTGATTGATAATCAAACAGATCCGACCTTGGCCCCTTATGCTAAGACAGGAGAAGTCACTCTGCGTCTGTCAACAAAGGCTAGCAGTCAAGAAGAGGCGAATCAAGCGCTGGATATCTTGGAAAATCAAATCTTGGACTGCCAGACTTTCGAAGGAATTTCTTTACGAGACCTCTGTTATGGTTATGGAGAGGAGGCTAGCTTGGCCAGCATTGTGGTAGAAGAACTGAAAAAACAAGGGAAAACTATCACGGCTGCAGAGAGTTTGACGGCAGGGCTTTTCCAAGCTACTGTGGCGGATTTTTCAGGAGTTTCAAGTATATTTAAGGGTGGTTTCGTGACCTATAGCCTGGAGGAAAAATCAAAGATGTTGGATATTCCTGTCAAGGACTTGGAAGAGCACGGTGTGGTGTCTGAATTTACAGCTCAGAAGATGGCTGAGCAGGCACGAAGCAAGACCCAGTCTGATTTTGGCCTTAGTTTGACTGGAGTGGCAGGACCAGATAGTCTAGAAGGACACCCAGCCGGGACAGTCTTCATAGGCTTGGCTCAAGAGCGTGGAACTGAGGTCATCAAGATCAATATTGGAGGCAGAAGTCGAGCAGATGTACGTCACATTGCGGTTATGCATGCCTTTAACCTAGTTCGCAAGGCTTTATTAAGTGACTAACTTTTGATATAATAGTAGATAGGTCTGAGGACCATTAGAATGTAGGAGAATAGAATGGCGAAAAAACCAAAAAAATTAGATGAAATTTCAAAAAAATTCGGGGCTGAACGTGAAAAAGCCTTGAATGACGCTCTTAAACTGATTGAGAAAGACTTTGGCAAGGGTTCAATCATGCGTTTGGGTGAACGTGCGGAGCAAAAGGTGCAAGTGATGAGTTCAGGTTCTTTGGCTCTTGACATTGCCCTTGGTTCAGGTGGTTATCCTAAGGGACGTATCATTGAAATCTACGGACCAGAGTCATCTGGTAAGACAACAGTTGCCCTTCATGCAGTTGCACAAGCGCAAAAAGAAGGTGGTATTGCTGCCTTTATCGATGCGGAACATGCCCTCGATCCAGCTTATGCTGCAGCCCTTGGTGTCAATATTGACGAATTGCTCTTGTCACAACCAGACTCAGGAGAGCAAGGTCTTGAGATTGCAGGAAAATTGATTGACTCAGGAGCTGTGGATCTTGTCGTGGTCGATTCAGTTGCTGCCCTTGTCCCTCGTGCGGAAATTGATGGCGATATCGGAGATAGCCACGTTGGTTTGCAGGCTCGTATGATGAGCCAGGCTATGCGTAAGCTCGGTGCTTCTATCAATAAAACCAAAACAATT
Source organism: Streptococcus mitis (assembly GCF_047460035.1). Classification (GTDB taxonomy): domain Bacteria; phylum Bacillota; class Bacilli; order Lactobacillales; family Streptococcaceae; genus Streptococcus; species Streptococcus mitis_DW. Next base: position 50,143 of record NZ_JASHHB010000007.1, read on the forward strand.
GCCATCTTTATCAACCAATTGCGTGAAAAAGTTGGGGTCATGTTTGGAAATCCAGAAACAACTCCTGGTGGACGTGCTCTGAAATTTTACGCATCAGTCCGTTTGGATGTTCGTGGAAGCACACAAATCAAGGGAACTGGTGACCAAAAAGATACCAATGTCGGTAAAGAAACTAAAATCAAGGTTGTGAAAAACAAGGTGGCTCCACCATTTAAGGAAGCCTTCGTTGAAATCATGTACGGAGAAGGGATTTCTAAGACTGGTGAGCTTTTGAAGATCGCAAGCGATTTGGATATCATCAAAAAAGCAGGAGCTTGGTACTCTTACAAGGATGAGAAAATCGGGCAAGGTTCTGAAAATGCTAAGAAATACTTGGCAGATAACCCAGAAGTCTTTGATGAGATTGATCATCAAGTCCGTGTTCAATTTGGTTTGATTGATGGAGAAGAAGCTTCTGTAGAAGGTGTTGAAACTAAAAAAGATGACGTAGTTCAAGCAGATTCTGTGAATGAAGAAGTGACACTTGACCTAGGCGACGAGCTTGAAATCGAAATTGAAGAATAAGCTGTTAAAGTAGTGGAGAAATTCACTGCTTTTTCATTGCCTAGTTCTGGCATAGTTTGCTGTTTCTTGTCGCTCCTTTAGAAAGCTGATATAATAGCCTTATGAATAAAAAACGAACAGTGGACCTGATTCATGGTCCTATTCTTCCTTCGCTTTTGAGTTTTGCCTTTCCAATCTTGCTGTCCAATATTTTCCAACAGCTCTATAATACTGCTGATGTCTTGATTGTTGGACGTTTTCTTGGTCAAGATTCCTTGGCTGCGGTTGGGGCAACAACTGCTATTTTTGATTTGATTGTAGGTTTTACTCTTGGTGTTGGCAATGGCATGGGAATTGTCATTGCCCGTTATTATGGAGCTCGGAATTTCACTAAAATCAAGGAGGCAGTAGCAGCCACCTGGATTTTAGGTGCTCTTTTGAGTATTGTAGTTATGCTGCTGGGGTTTGTCGGTCTGTATCCACTCTTGCAATATTTAGATACTCCTGCAGAAATTCTTCACCAGTCCTATCAATATATTTCTATGATTGTGACCTGTGTCGGTGTCAGCTTTGCCTATAATCTCTTTGCAGGTTTGTTGCGGTCCATTGGGGACAGTCTAGCAGCCCTTGGTTTTCTGATTTTCTCTGCCTTGGTTAATGTGGTTCTGGATCTCTATTTTATTACGCAACTGCAACTGGGGGTTCAATCTGCGGGCCTTGCTACCATCATTTCGCAAGGCTTATCAGCGGTTCTCTGTTTTTATTATATCCGCAAGAGTGTGCCAGAACTTTTGCCTCAACTCAAGCATTTCAAATGGAACAAGACTTTGTACGCTGATCTCTTGGAGCAAGGTTTAGCTATGGGTTTGATGAGTTCAATTGTATCGATCGGCAGTGTGATTTTACAGTCTTCTGTTAATACCTTTGGTGCAGTGATTATTAGTGCCCAGACGGCAGCTCGACGCATTATGGCTTTCGCCCTTCTTCCCATGACTGCTATTTCTGCATCAATGACGACCTTTGCTTCTCAGAATCTAGGAGCTAAGCGACCAGACCGCATTGTTCAAGGACTTCGAATCGGCAGTCGTCTAAGTATATCCTGGGCAGTTTTTGTTTGTATCTTCCTCTTTTTTGCCAGTCCAGCCCTGGTTTCCTTCTTGGCTAGTTCGACAAATGGTTACTTGATAGAAAATGGAAGTCTGTACTTGCAAATCAGTTCAGCCTTTTATCCTATTTTGAGTCTCTTGTTGATTTATCGCAATTGTTTGCAGGGCTTGGGGCAAAAAGTCCTTCCTCTGGTATCTAGTTTTATCGAACTAATCGGTAAAATTGCTTTTGTGGTCTTGATTATCCCTTGGGCAGGCTATAAGGGAGTTATTCTTTGCGAACCCTTAATCTGGGTTGCCATGACCATTCAACTCTACTTCTCACTCTTCCGTCATCCCTTGATAAAAGAAGGCAAGGCCATCTTGGCAACAAAAGTGTCATCATAGCTCGATTTGCTGAATAAAATCCATTTCCTCTAGTGAAAATCGAAAAAACTTGTGTTATAATAAGAAAGATTAAAATGTGAAAAAAGGAGATTCCTAATGGGACGTAAATGGGCCAATATCGTAGCCAAGAAAACGGCTAAAGATGGAGCTAACTCTAAAGTATATGCAAAATTTGGTGTAGAAATCTATGTAGCAGCTAAAAAAGGTGATCCAGATCCAGAATCAAACTCAGCTTTGAAATTCGTTATCGACCGTGCTAAACAAGCCCAAGTGCCAAAACACGTTATCGATAAAGCTTTGGATAAGGCTAAAGGAAACACAGACGAAACCTTTACAGAAGGACGTTACGAAGGTTTTGGACCAAATGGTTCTATGTTGATTGTTGATACTTTGACTTCTAACGTTAACCGTACAGCAGCCAATGTCCGTGCAGCTTTTGGTAAAAATGGCGGAAACATGGGTGCTTCAGGTTCGGTTTCATACCTCTTCGACAACAAGGGTGTTATCGTATTTGCTGGCGAAGATGCGGATGCAGTCTTTGAGCAATTGCTAGAAGCAGATGTGGATGTGGACGATGTAGAAGCAGAAGAAGGAACAATCACTGTTTATACAGCACCAACTGACCTTCACAAGGCTATCGTCGCTCTTCGTGAGTCAGGTATCGAAGAATTCCAAGTGACTGAATTGGAAATGATTCCTCAGTCTGAAGTGGAATTGTCAGGCGATGACCTTGAAACTTTTGAAAAACTTTATAGCGTCCTTGAAGACGACGAAGATGTACAAAAAATCTACACAAACGTAGACGGCTTCTAATTTAACATAGAAAATATGATCCTAAGTGAGAAAATCACTTGGGATTTTTTTAATCAAGAAAATAGTTCTCACGGAAATTTATTTAGTTCCTAGGAGAACTAAATGCAATGATTAGAAAGGAGTAAGTATGGATAAACCGATGTTGGTTTTAAAACGTTTTGGACACCAGGTACATCTGATGGTACAAAAGGAAGCCAAACGTTGTGGTATTGAATTTATGGGTGTACCTCAAGGACAAGTTCTGCGTTTTTTAGGTTGGCGTGAGCATGAACAAGAATTAACGCTCATCAAGGATATTGAACAAGAACTCAATATTAGCAAGTCTGTTGCTAGTAACTTGGTCAAGCGTATGGTGCAAAATAGTTTGGTGGAGCTGGAGGCGAGTCCTGTCGATAAGCGGGCTAAGTTTGTTCGTTTGACGGACAAATCGCGTTCTCAAATGCAGCAGGTTAAGGCCTTCTTTGAACGAATTGATCAGAGTCTGCTAAATGGTGTTTCAAAGTCAGACTTGGCAATCTTTGAAAAGGTTCTCGGTCAGTTGCAAGAAAATGTTCAGAAGATAGGAGGAGAGAATGAAGAAATTAGCCAAATGAATTAGTGGAAAAGAATGGGGTATGATTTTACTAGCCATTCTCTTTACCTGCTTTTCGGTTTATCTAGAGTTGGAAGAAGAGGAACTTCCATTTTAAAAAAGAAGTAAGGGCTGGGAAATGACCTAGCTCTAAAAAATCAGCATTCAGTTTTGTAAGATGCAAGATCTGTTTGACTGAATTCTATTTCTCTCAAGCTTTTAAAAGTTTAATTATGATTGCCGAGGTGGGACCAAGAATCAAAAATCAATGAATTTTTAGATTCTGTCGCGCCTTTTTTATGATAATCATTTTGGAAAGATTTTGCTTTTTGGCGGTTTTGTAATATAATAATCCTATATGTTTCATAAAGGCGCTTACGGCATAGGGGGTGAAAAATGGTAGCAGCTAACGTCAAAAAACGGGGTCAGCATTATCAGAAGAAGGCTCTCTGGCCACTTTCCATTCTGCTTATTTTTGCTTTGTTTTTTGTTTATTTCAAGGGCGTTCTGCCAGATGAGAAGCAGGTCAAGATTGGGGCAACCTACATGACCATGAATAATGATTTTTATAAGATCTTAAATGCGGAGCTGGAGAAGAAAACCAACCAGCAGGGCAGCCGGCTTTACGTGCGGGATCCTGAGCTGGGTGAGGGCAAGCAGAGCCAGCAGATTGACTTTTTTGTCCGAGAAAAGGTTGATGTCATTGTTATCAATCCGGTAAAAAGTAATAGTCCAAGTATCATTTCCTCTCTTCAAAAGGCCAAGAAAGCTGGGATTAAAATCATCGTAGTGGATGCGCCTATCAGTCAGGATGTAAAAGTGGATACGACTATTGTGTCGGATAACTACCAAGCAGGCGTCCTGATTGCCCAGGACATGATGAAGCGCTTGCCTTCTGCTAATATTCTCCTTCTAGAGCACCGCAATGCCGTCTCTGCTATGGACCGGATTCAGGGATTTATTGATACGATTGAAAAACAGCCTAGCTACAAGATTATTTCCCAGAAAGAAACACTAGGCCAGACAGAGGAAAGCATGCCGCAAGTAAAAAGTGCCTTAGACGAAGGATTGGACTTTAATGTAGTCATGGCGCTCAATGATCGGGCAGCTATCGGGGCCTTGGCTGCTATTAAAAATCAAGGTCTTGATAAGAAAATCTCCATCTACGGCGTGGATGGATCGCCTGATATCAAAAACTTTTTGGCTACAACTAGCGATATAGAGGGAACCGTGGCCCAATCGCCCATTCAGATGGGACGCAAGGTGGCACAGGTAATTGAGCTGATGCAGGAGGGGAAATCCTACGACAGCCAATACCTGATTCCTGTTCATCTGGTTAATAGAGATAATATCAGTCAATACACAGTTACAGGGTGGCAATAATGAGACCTCAAAAAAGTATCTTTTATAGCAAAATCGCCTTAATGGTCATCAATCTGTTTGCCATTGTCTATAATGCATCCATCTATCTCTTTGTGACCAACTATGTAGCGGCTAAGGGCTTCAGTCACTCGCTTTTGGAGCGTTTGGATGCCATTCCGGGCTCTCCTAGCCTAATCTTCTGGGTATCCATTAGCCTGTATGCCTGTCTGCTTTTAGTCATGTACTATCGGGAGCGCCACCCCAATCAGCTGTCCGTCTATGACAAGGCGACCATTATTGAAATCCTGCTCATGCTGGTCATCTTTTCCGTCTTGCACTCGTCCTACAATGGCTTGATTCTCTTGGTGTTTGCGGATATTTTCTATGGCTCTAAGGAGTTCAATGCTTCCAAGGACAAGAAGTACTGGTTTTCTTTCATTATTTTGAGCTTTGGCATGCTGCTCTTGTCCAACTATAACCTCATGTCGCTCTTTATCAAGCTGCCGTCTTTGGATACCTATATTCGTTTTTATCCTGAGTCTGTACGCTTTTTGCTCTTATTTGGCAAGAACTTTCTCTACTCGCTTAATATTGTCGTCTTTATGATTTCCTTGCTATTCTATATCTTGTCGGCTATTACGGAGCGCCATCGTATTGAGGAAGAGCTTCGCATGGCTTTTCAAGCCAATCGCGAGCTGAACTCTTACCTGGCTTTGTCTGAGAAAATAGCAGAAGATCGAGAGCGGAAGCGGATTGCCAGAGAGATTCACGATACATTAGGTCATGCCCTGACGGGTATTTCAGCTGGTATTGATGCGGTCAAGGTCTTGGTTGATATTGACACCAACCGAGCTAAGGAGCAGCTTAATAATGTCTCTGTCGTTGTTCGAGATGGTATCCGTGATGTCCGCGGCTCGCTCAATAAGATGCGCCCGGGAGCTCTGGAAAATAACACTTTGAAGGAAGCTCTGATTAAGATTATCCGTGAGTATGAAGCCATCTCCAACTTGGAGATTCATCTCCTCTACAAATGGGATAATATTGACTTGGATATTGCCAAGGAAGACATTGTCTTCCGGGTGATCCAGGAGTCGATTACCAACTCTGTCCGCCATGGTCATGCCAAGACTATCTGGATTGAGCTACTAGAGGAAGAAGAAGCTTATGTAATGACCATTCAGGATGATGGTGTTGGCTTTGATGAACTCCACTATGGCTATGGCCTCAAGCAGATGCAGGAGCGCCTAATGATTATTGGCGGAAGCGTCCGCTTTGAAAATCGGGACGGTTTCTACACGCATATCAAAATTCCAAAAATAGGAGGAAGACATGATTAAGGTTTTAATAGCAGACGATCAGGCCTTGATTCGCGAGTCTCTGCAAATCATTCTGTCTGCCCACGCAGATATTGAGGTAGTCGGGACGGTCGGAGACGGCAAGGAAGTGCTGGAAAAGCTTCATCGGGTGCGCCCAGATGTGATTTTGATGGATATTCGCATGCCAGTCATGGATGGTGTTCTCTGTACCAAGGCTGTCAAGGAGCAGTATCCAGATGTCAAGATTATCATCCTGACGACCTTTGACGATGATGAATTTATCTTCTCAGCTCTCAAATACGGTGCATCTGGTTATATTCTTAAAGGGGTTTCGACAGAAGAACTTCATGAAGCTATTCAGACAGTCTATCGAGGCGGAGCTATGATCAATCCCAATATTGCCACCAAGGTCTTCAAAATCTTTTCACAGATGGCCCAGTCCAACTTTGCCATCACAGTGACAGAGGAAAATGTGGAGGACATGAACCGGACGGAGTGGAAGATTATCCAGCAGATTAGCTTTGGGATTTCTAATAAGGAAATTGCAGCCAAACTCTTTCTATCAGAAGGGACAGTCCGTAATTATCTATCGGGTATCCTAGCCAAGCTCAACCTGCGTGACCGGACCCAACTGGCTATCTGGGCCGTACAGACTGGAGTCACCCAGAGAGATTTTAGTAAGGAAGGCGACAAATGAAGTGGAGATTGAGAAATTTGTCCCTGCTGGTTGTCCTGATTATATCTGTTGCTCTGGCTTTTGTATTTTGGGCTTCAGCTCAGGACAAAGTCCTGCGTATCGGGGTCTATGCTGGTTCTAGCTGGGATGTGCCTAACAGTCGCGAAAACAAGGTCTTGGACAGCCTGATTAAAAGATTTGAAAAGACGCATCCTCCTGTCAAGGTCGTTTACGAAAGCGGTATTCCCAAGGATGATTATGCTGACTGGCTGGCAGAGCAAGTCTTGAAAGGCGAGCAACCAGATCTCTTTATGGTGCCAGAAAACGACTTTAGCATGTTGGCTTCGACTGGCGCGCTTAAATCCTTGGATCCCCTCCTAACGGATGATAAGCGAAAGGCTTTTTATCCAGTGGCTTATGAAGCTGGGCAATATCAGGGAGTCAGCTATGCCCTTCCAGTTGAGAGCAATCCTATCATGATGTGTGTCAATAAAGACCTGCTTGAAAAAGAAGGAATTAGCATTCCTGAGTCAGGATGGACCCTGGCGGATTTCTATGAGATTTGCAAGAAAGTAACCAAGGATACCAATGGCGATGGTGTGGTGGATCAGTACGGTATAACGGATTACACTTGGCAGCAGGCTCTGGTAGCTTACGGCGGCCATCTTACCGATAAATCCGGTATCACTGTGGACAGCGCAGAGATGCACCAAGCCTTGGCCTTTATGAGCAAGCTAGATATGCTCAGCCAGCACTATAAGGTGACTTCTAATGACTTTGATGAGGGACGGGTGGCTTTCTATCCTATGAGTCTGGCCCAGTATCGGACCTACAAGCCTTACCCTTACCATGTTGCCAAGTATTCTAGCTTTTCTTGGACCTGTATCCCCATGCCAACAGCTAATAGCCAGGTGATGGGGACACAGGTCAAGACCTCGCTCTTTGCCATGTCTTCCAATACCAAGCAAGAGAAGCTGGCTTGGGAATTTATGCTCTTGCTGTCACAGGATAAAGAAAGCCAGCAGGCCTTGTTTGAAAAATCGCAGGGGACCTCAGTCTTACCATCTGTGGTGAAAAGTCAACAGGCTAGAGAAATCTTACAGGCAGATGATTTTGGCTTGGATTCCTTGACTTCTGAGAGGCTAGACCACATGATGAATCGCTCCATCATTGACATCAGTCTAGAAGTAGACCGTCATACCATGGACCGGATGGACTATCTGATTCAAAATGCTATGCAGAATCAAGAGATTGACAGTGCCTTGCCGAGCATTCAAAGAGAAATAGAAAGCGGAAAATAATCTGCTTTCTTTTTGTTTGCTCTGAAAGGAGCAGGAAAGGTACAGCTGACTAGACAAATATGACAAATGTCATATGTTTCCTGACAAATGTCATCTGGGCAAAGTGACATTTGACAATATGAAACCGATTCCAAAACTTGTACAATAAAATCATCAATAAATCCTTACTTGGCTAAGAGCTAGAAGGAAAAAGGAGGCAGGAAAGATGAAATACCTTGTACTGGTCAGTCATGGGGGACTGGCTGCAGGCGTGCAGAGTTCCTTGAAGATGTTTGCCGGAGACAAGACGGATCAGGTCATTGCGGTTGGTCTTCAGGAAGGCAAGTCAGTTGATGATTTTGCAGTTGATTTTACTCAGGCCTTAGATGGCTTAAGCACTGATGACAGTGTCTTAGTTCTGGCTGATATTGTAGGAGGCAGTCCTCTGACGACAGCAGCGAGCGTCTTAGCTGACATAGGTAAGCTCGACTCAGCAGTTATCTTGGGCGGTTTGAACCTGACCATGGGACTGACTGGCTTGGTTATGAAAGACATCTTAGACGGGAAAGATCTGGCTCAGGCTATCCTTTCCGAGGCTACAGCTGCTTTGCAGGAATTTGAAGTCGTAAGTGATGCAGCTGAAGAAGATGAAGACGACATTTAGTACTTCCGTCATACATTCTAAAAGATAAAAGGAGATTTTAAAGATGACAGTATCATTTGTACGGATTGACGACCGCATGATCCACGGTCAAACAGTCACTCGCTGGGCCAAGGAATACCCTTGTGATGGCCTGATTGCAGTAAATAATGCTGCAGCAGGAAACAAGGTTTTGATTCAGGCCTACAAGGGAGCTTCTGACAAGAAGACTTTTGTTTGGACCAAGGAAGCCTTCAAGGAAAAATCAGGCAAGGTCACAGAGTCAGACAGTCGCTATTTCCTCATTACGAAAAATCCTGTGGACATGAAAGAAATCCTAGTGGACCAAGGCTTTGTACCTGGTGATGTTAAGGAAATCATCATTGGCCCTGCTAATGACCGTCCTGGAGCTATTAAGCTGGGGAATAACCAGTCCATTACCCAGGAAGAGGCAGAAGCGATTGAGGCGATAGAAAAAGCAGGCTACAAAGTCAAATTCCAGCTCCTACCAGATGTTTCCATCGGTTATTGGAGCGATTTCAAGTCTAAATTTGGTTTTTAATTATAATAATGAAAAGGAGAGTCTATTATGACAATTTCTTGGCTGCAAGCCGCTTTACTGGGTCTTTTCGCTAGTTTAGCTTCTATGCCTGGTATGGGTGGTACTAGTATTGGTAACTACACTTTGGGACGTCCTCTGGTCGGAGGCTTGATTAGCGGGCTGATTCTCGGAGACTTAACAACAGGGATTATGGTTGGGGTAGCCCTTCAGGTTCTCTACATCGCTCTGGTAACACCAGGTGGTACAGTTTCTGCTGACGTGCGGGCGATTTCTTACATTGGGATTCCTCTCGCAATCTTATTTGTTCATTCTAAAGGAATCACGTCTGAATCTGCTATTGCTGCAGCAGCTTCACCAATCGGAGCAGCAGTTGGTACTATCGGTACAGTTCTCTTCTATGGAACAGCCACTACAAACCTGCTATGGCAGCACATTGGCTGGAAAGCCGTTGAAAAAGGCGAATTTAAAAAGCTTTACGCTGTTGACTGGGTTTATCCTTGGATTTCCCACTTTGTCTTCTCTTTCCTTCCAACAATGCTTATCACTAAGTTTGGCCCCGATATGGTTGAGCTGATGAAGACCCACCTGCCAATGGATGGCTTCATCATGAAATCCCTCTTTACAGTCGGAGCTCTTCTCCCATGTGTAGGTATTGCCATTCTCTTGAAACAAATCGTTACCAAGGCTGCTGACTTTATCCCATTCTTTGTGGGCTTCACCTTGGCTAAGTCACTTGGTCTTAATTTGGTTGCCAGTGCAGTTGTTTCACTGATTTTTGCAGTAATTTACTATGAATTGGAAGTAATCAAATCAGCTCGTGTGACCGCGCCGGCTGGTGGGGCTGACTTTGATGACGATGAGGAGGATATCTAAGATGGCTGAAAGAAAGAAAATAACTAAAAAGACTTTAGCGAAATCATTCCACCATTGGTACTATGGTCATTTGACTTGCTTCTCTCAAGAGCATATGCAGACTTTTGGTTACTTGACCTCTATGCTACCAATCGTGGAAGAACTCTACAAAGACAAAGCAGAGCAGAAAGAAGCTATGCAGACCTATACGGCTTTCTTCAACACAGAACCTCAGCTCGGAGCTTTGGTAGTGGGGATTACAGCTGGTTTGGAAGAAGCGCGTGCCAATGGAGACGCTGTTGACGGCGAAACTATCAATGGTATGCGTGCCGGTCTCATGGGACCTATCGCAGGTATCGGTGATTCATTGGTTGTCGGAACCCTAATCCCAGTTCTGCTGGGGATTGCCCTTGGCCTCTCAAAAGGCGGAAATCCTATCGGGGCTCTCTTCTACATCCTTGTATGGAATGTTCTCATCTATGGCGGTATGCGCTTTGCCTACTTCAAAGGCTATGAATTAGGGGACAAGGCGGTTGAATTCCTTGTAGGACCTAAAGGACAGGCGCTTCGTAAGGCAATCAGTGTCATTGGTGGTATGGTTATCGGGGCAGTTGCTGCAACTTGGGTATCTGTAACGACTTCATTAGAGCTGAAAAATGCTGATGGCGAAGCCTTCTTGAAGCTACAAGAAAAGATTGACGGTGTTTATCCAGGTCTCTTAACAGCTGGCTTTATCACCCTTTGCTGGTGGCTGATGGCCAAGAAAAAAGTATCACCAAACCTTGTTATGCTCCTCTTGGTTGTCATTGCTTTGATTGGTGTAGCACTGGGCATCTTTGATCCTCAACTGAAATACTAATTCCTACTCAAGTTTCAGACTGGCAGTAAGTCCGATATGCTGCTAGTCTAGTATCAATTTGTTTGACTTAAATAAAGAATGGAGAAAATCATGACAGAACAAGAATTGATTCAAGGTTATGAAACAGAAATTCACTACCAGAAGCATATGATTGAAAATCTAGGACGCTGGTTTACTCTCTTCTTTGTCATTGCCAGTATCGGTCTTGTTCTGATTTACTTCTTTCATGAGACTAATCTATTAGCACTGATTGCAGGAATTGTCCTAGCCCTTCTGGGTGTCTTAGCCATGCTCTTGTTTGGTTATGGCATCTACAGAGGACGGCTCAATCTGCAAAAGGTGATCAATGATTTTGAAGCAAAACTAAAACTTGCAAGATAGACATTTAACCTAGAAAACATAATCCTAAGTGAGAAAATCACTTGGGATTTTTTTAATTCAAGAAAATAGTTCTTATGGAAACTTTTGTCTTGACATCTCTTTTCAAAGTGGTAAAATAGTTCTCATGAAAACTTATTTAGTTCTCAGGAGAACTAAATGCGATGGTTAGAAAGGAGTTAGTATGGATAAACCGATGTTGGTCTTTAAGCGTTTTGGTCACCAGATTCATTTGATGGTACAAAAGGAAGCCAAACATTGTGGCATTGAATTTATGGGTGGACCGCAAGGTCAGGTGGTGCGTTTTTTGGATAGCCGTGAAGAAAACCAAGACTTGGTCTTGATTAAAGATATCGAGCAGGAACTCAATATTACTAAGTCTGTTGCTAGTAATCTAGTCAAGCGTATGGTGCAAAATGGTTTGGTGGAATTGGAGGCGAGTCCTGTTGATAAGCGGGCTAAATTTGTTCGTCTGACGGACAAATCGCGTTCTCAAATGAAGCAGGTTAAGGCCTTCTTTGAACGCATTGATCAGAGTCTGCTAGATGGTGTTTCAAAGTCAGACTTGGCAATCTTTGAAAAGGTCCTCGGTCAGTTGCAAGAAAATGTTGAGAAGATAGGAGGAGAGAATGAAGAAATTAGCAAAACGAATTAGTGGAAAAGAATGGGGGATGATTTTACTAGCCATTCTCTTTACCTGCTTTTCGGTTTATCTAGAGTTGGAAGTGCCGACCTATATCTCGAAAATTACGGATTTGCTGGGAACTCAGGGTACCAACTTAGATGAGTTATGGCATCCAGCAGGTATGATGGTGGGAATGTCCTTTCTGGCCTTCTTGTCCGCAGTTGCAGTTGGATTTTTTGCGTCCAGAGTGGCTGCTTCTTATACTAGTAGGCTAAGAAGTGATATTTTTAACCGAGTTTTAGACTACTCGCAGACAGAGATTAAGAAATTCTCTATTCCTAGTCTCTTAACTCGTACGACCAATGATATTACTCAGGTTCAGATGTTGATTACCATGGGTTTGCAAGTGGTTACGCGTGGTCCGATTATGGCTATCTGGGCTATAGGGAAGATTTTAGGTCATTCAGAATACTGGCTTTGGGCTGTACTTGTGGCAGTGATTGTCAATGTTTTGATGACAACCGTTTTGATGACGCTAGCCTTTCCAAAACAGTCCTTGATTCAAAGTTTGACTGATAAACTGAACAGTATCACTCGTGAGAGTCTAACAGGTATTCGTGTCGTTCGTGCCTACAATGCTGAAAAGTGCCAAGATGAGAAATTTGCAGCTGCAAATGATGAATTGACACGCTTGAATTTATTTGTCAACCGTCTTATGGCTATTTTGAACCCTATCATGATGGGGATTTCAAGTGGTTTGAGTGTGGCGATTTACTGGATTGGGGCCTATGTGATTAACGATGCTGCTCCGACAGCACGTCTGCCTCTCTTTAGTGACATGGTTGTTTTCATGTCTTATGCCATGCAGGTTGTTATGGGATTCCTTCTCATGGGAGCGCTCTTCATCGTTCTTCCCCGAACTATGGTCTCTGCCAAGCGGATTAATCAGGTTCTAGATTTGCATTCTTCTATCCGAAATCCTGCTCAAGTGCAGTTGGCTGATGAAAATCTCAAAGGTCAGGTCGAATTTAAGGATGTGACCTTCCGCTATGCTGCAAATTCGGAGGCAGTTATCGAGAATGTTAGCTTTAGAGCAGAAGCTGGCCAAACAGTGGCCTTTATCGGCTCAACTGGTTCTGGTAAATCAACTCTGGTCAATCTAATTCCACGTTTCTACGATGTATCAGCAGGAGAAATTCTAGTGGACGGAGTTAATGTTCAAGATTACGGTTTGGAAGATTTGCGCAACAAGGTTGGGTATATTCCACAAAAAGCTGTACTCTTTTCAGGTGATGTCAAGGGCAATCTAGACTTTGGACACAGTCAAGAAACACCGCTTAATGAACAAGCTATGTGGCAAGCCTTAGAATTGGCCCAGTCTAAGAACTTTATCGAAGACAAGGAAGCGGGCTTAGAGTCAGAAGTAGCCCAAGGAGGAACCAACTTCTCAGGTGGACAAAGACAGCGTCTGGCTATTGCTCGTGCCTTGGCTCGGAAGCCAGAAATCCTCATCTTTGATGACTCCTTCTCAGCCTTGGATTACAAGACAGACCGTGTCCTACGCCAAGAGCTAGCAGAGAAAACAAAATCTATGACCAAGCTTATCGTCGCACAGCGTATTTCAACGATTATGGATGCAGATTTGATTTTGGTATTGGATCAAGGTAAAGTCGTGGGACAAGGCACCCACAAGGAACTTCTAGCTAATAACGAAGTTTACCAAGAAATTGCCTATTCACAACTATCGAAGGAGGAATTGGAACATGGAAAATAAGAGAATGTCTCTTTGGAAACAGAGTAAACCCTATCTTGCAGGCCTCCAGTTTGCCCTTCTAATCGCCTTTCTAGCAACAATCTTATCCAATATCATTACTGTATATGGTCCAACCCGTATCAAGGAAATGACCAATATTATTGCAAGTGGGCTAGAAACAAGTGTGGATGTCGCTGCGGTTGCAGCCATTGGTAGTTTTTTGGCCGTCATCTATGTGATTGGACTTCTATCAAATTATTTGCAGGCCTTTCTGTTTACAACAGCCATTCAACGTTTTTCAGAGCGTCTGAGAAGAGCGATTGCAGAGAAAATTAATCGTCTTCCATTAGGATATTTTGATGGACATTCTCAAGGAGATACCTTGTCTCGTGTGACTAATGACGTTGACACTGCAGCCCAGTCCCTCAATCAAAGTCTGGGGACGGTTCTTTCATCTACTTTACTGGTCATTGCAGTCTTGGTGACCATGTTTGGGATGAACTGGATTTTAGCCTTAGTGACGGTTGTTTCAACTCTTATTGGTTTTGCTTTCGTGTCCGTCTTTATGGGCAAATCGCAGGGCTTCTTTAAGAGTCAACAACAGGATTTGGCAGCTGTCAATGGCTATGTGGAGGAAATGTACTCTGGCCATAATGTGGTGACCAGTTACAATGCTATCGAGAGCACAAAAGAAGAATTTGCGACCTTAAACCATCGTCTGTATAACAGTATCTGGAAATCTCAGTTTATTTCAGGGATTATGATGCCGATCATGATGTTCATTGGGAACTTTAGCTATGCCTTAGTGATTATCGTTGGTGCAGCCTTGGCCTTGAATGGGCAGATTAGTATTGGGATTATCGTTGCCTTTATGGCCTACGTTCGTATCTTTTCTCAGCCCCTTTCGCAAATTGCTCAAGGGATTACTAGTTTGCAGCAGGCTAGCGCAGCCATGGGTCGTGTCTTCGAATTCTTAGGTGAAGAGGAAATGGAAGATGAATCTCATAAAGAAAGACAATTGAGCGACATGAAAGGTCAAGTGGTCTTTGATCGAGTTTCCTTTGGTTACACACCAGAGAGAACCATTATTCATGACTTTTCTGCGACCGCTCATGCAGGTCAAAAGGTTGCCATTGTCGGGCCTACTGGAGCTGGTAAGACAACTATTGTCAATCTTTTGATGAAGTTTTATGAGATTGATAAGGGAAGTATCCGTATTGATGGTGTGGATACCAAGGAGATGAAGCGTTCGGAAGTACACGATGCCTTTTCAATGGTTTTGCAGGACACTTGGCTCTTTGAAGGGACTATTCGAGACAATCTTATCTATAACCAAACAGGTATTAGTGATGAGCGCGTGATTGAAGCCAGCAAGGCTGTTGGGATTCACCACTTTATCATGACTCTACCAGATGGTTACGATACCGTCTTAGATGATACAGTGACCTTGTCTGTCGGTCAAAAACAACTCTTGACCATTGCTCGTGCTTTGCTGAAAGATGCGCCGCTCCTAATCCTAGATGAGGCGACCTCTTCTGTTGATACCCGTACAGAGGAATTGATTCAGAAAGCTATGGATCGTTTGATGGAGGGCAGAACTTCCTTTGTCATCGCCCACCGCTTGTCTACTATCCGAAATGCTGATCTTATCCTCGTCATGAAAGATGGCAATATCATCGAGCAAGGCAATCATGATGAGCTAATGGCGCAAGCTGGTTTCTACGCTGACCTCTACAACAGTCAATTTACAGAAGACGAAGCAGAAGAATAAACCTAAAGAAGGCTTGACGGCCTTCTTTTTCTGCACTATACTAGAAGACAAGTGCTTCCCTATAAGCAAAATTTGAGTAAGTGATGAGAAAATATATGAAAAATTATCAAGAATGGTATGGCCACGTTGCTGCTAACATTAAAAATAAGCCCTTTCTTCTGAGCTTGTTAAGAACTTTCAATCGGTTCATGACGGCAGTTATGCCTATGATTTATCTAACCTTGTTAGCCACTACCTACTTCCAAGAAGGACTTGGTAAACAGGTCTTGATCTATGTGTGTATCCCTGCATCAGGCTTTGTGATTTTGTCCTTTCTTCGTAAGAAAATCAATACCCCTAGGCCTTATGAGGAATGGACTGTTAAACCCTTGCTTGACAGAGATAGTCCTGGTCAGTCAATGCCCAGTCGTCATGTCTTTTCAGCAACCATTATCTCCATGGCTTGCTTACATGCTAGTTTATCTGTAGGGGTTATCTCGTTGGTCTTGTCAGCCCTCCTCGGTCTCGTGAGAGTCTTAGGTGGAGTGCATTTTCCCAAGGATGTAGTGGTTGGTTATATTTGTGGTCTTGCGTGGGGTGTGCTTTTCTTTCTATTTTGAATTGTAAGTTAAGCTGGTCCTACAACCACTTACGGGTCTAAAGTAACCACTTGCTTTTTTGCTCTTGTTTTCTTATTTTGGCTTTGATATAGTAGAGTCAGAAAGGAGATGGAATGAAGTTACGAATCGAAATTGACAGCAATTTAGAGGAAACTGAAATTGTCATCAAGGCAGCGGCTTTGACAGATGAGATTGCGGATTTACAGCGCCTCTTGCAAGAATCCAAGTCTCCTCGGTTGATTTTTTACAAGGGGACGGGTGAATATTATCTGGACTTGTCGGAAATTCTTTTCTTTGAAACAGAGGGGAACAAGATTTACGCCCATACCCAGAAAGATGCCTACGAGGTTCGACTTAAACTCTATGAGTTAGAGTCTATCCTGCCCCGTTATTTCAGTCGAGTATCCAAGTCGACCATTGCTAATATTCGGCAAGTTTACTCGGTTGACAAGTCCTTTTCAGGAACGGGCACCATTTCCTTTTATCAAACCCACAAGGAGGTTCATGTCTCACGGCATTACCAATCCCTCCTAAAAGAAAATCTAAGAAACATGAGGTAAGAACATGAAAAAGAAAGCATTTGGTATTGTGTTGCTAGTATTGGCAGCTTTAATATTATTACAAGGAAATTTTGGAATCCCTTCATTCGGTGGGCAAATTTGGCCCTTGCTTGGTATTGCATTTTTTGCCTATCAATCAGTTGGAGCTTTGTTGCGTCGTCACTTAACTTCAGCCTCTTTTACAGCTCTAGTAGCCTTAATGATTGCTAACCACTTTTATGGCATTTTACCAATTCCTAATCAGTCATTGTTCTGGGCAAGTATTTTAATCGTAATGGGTGTCAGCGCACTCACTCATTCTAACAGAACTTGGAATGGGAAAAAATGGTGGTATGACGGTGAAAAGACCATTCTTACAGATAAGGAAGTTGCTTTTGGGACTGGGACTTTCTACAAGCAAGAGCAAGAATTGGTAGAAGATCAAGTAGAAGTTGGTTTTGGCAATGCCAAGATATATTATGACAATGCAGAGATTTTAGGAGATACCGCAACTCTGAAAGTGGAAGTTGGTTTTGGCAATGCAGTTATCTATGTTCCCCAACATTGGGGAGTTGATTTAAAGGTAGAAACTTTCTGTGGCGTAGCTAAGGCAGATACTCCTCTAGTCCCAACCAGCAAAACCTTGATTATCCGTGGAGATGTGGCTTTTGGGAAGTTGGGAATTGTCTACGTTAAATAAAAAAATCTTCCAATTCCCTTGCAAAAATGAAGAAAGTGTGATAACATAGTACGGTATGTGGTGCTAGCACATCCGCTATATTAGATCTAATAGGAGGAAAACACAATGGCTAAAGTATGTTACTTTACAGGTCGTAAGACTGTATCAGGAAACAACCGTTCACACGCGATGAACCAAACAAAACGTGCCGTAAAACCAAACCTTCAAAAAGTTACTGTTCTTATCGATGGTAAACCTAAAAAAGTTTGGGCTTCAGCTCGTGCTTTGAAATCAGGTAAAGTTGAACGCGTTTAATAATAAAAGTAAGGAGACCTTAGGGTCTTTTTCTTTTTCTGTGGGTGTAACATCATTTGAAAAATAGAGTAAATATCCGCTGATACAGTATTCTGCTTTTACACTTGGGCTGAAATATGATAAAATAGAGTATCAACTAGTTGAGGTAAAAAGGATGACTGTAAAAATTAATACAAAAGATGGTCAAATCGAACTAACAGATGAAGTGATTGCAACCGTCGTAGGTGGAGCAGCAACTGAAATTTTTGGTGTGGTCGGTATGGCTAGTAAAAATGCCCTCAAAGATAATTTCCAAGCCCTTCTAGGTAAGGAAAATTATTCTAAAGGTGTCGTCGTAAAGGCGGCCGAAGATGGCAGTATTGCAGTTGATGTATATACCGTGTTGAGCTACGGAACAAAGATTAGCGAAGTGTCAAAAAACATTCAAGAGCGTGTTCGTTTTAGTTTGGAAAACCAACTTGGAATTACTGCTCAGACTGTAAATGTCTACATTCAAAATATCAAAGTTGTAGGAGAATAACCGTGTCAAAAATTACTACTAGCTTATTTCAAGAAATGGTGCAGGCTGCATCAACTCGCTTGAATAAGCAAGCTGAATATGTCAATTCATTAAACGTCTTTCCAGTTCCAGATGGAGATACTGGAACAAACATGGGAATGACCATTGAAAATGGAGCTAAAGAAGTTGCAGACAAGCCAGCTTCTACAGTTGGCGAGGTAGCGAGCATTCTTGCCAAAGGTCTTTTGATGGGTGCGCGTGGAAACTCAGGCGTTATTACGTCTCAGCTTTTCCGTGGATTTTCACAAGCTATCAAGGATAAAGATGAGTTAACAGGTCAAGACTTGGCCCTTGCCTTCCAATCAGGTGTAGAAGTTGCCTATAAGGCAGTGATGAAACCAGTTGAAGGAACGATTTTGACAGTTTCTCGTGGTGCTGCTATCGGTGCTAAGAAAAAAGCTGAGCAAACAGATGACGCTGTTGAAGTCATGCGCGCAGCCTTGGAAGGCGCTAAAACAGCTCTAGCTAAAACTCCAGACATGCTTCCTGTATTGAAAGAAGTTGGTGTTGTGGACTCAGGTGGTCAAGGACTGGTCTTCATCTACGAAGGTTTCCTTTCAGCTCTTACTGGCGAATATATTGCATCTGAGGACTTTGTAGCGACTCCTGCCAACATGAGTGAAATGATTAATGCAGAGCATCATAAGTCTGTGGCTGGTCACGTGGCGACTGAGGACATCACCTTTGGTTACTGTACTGAAATCATGGTAGCTCTTAAGCAAGGTCCAACCTATGCTAAGGATTTTGATTACGATGAATTCCGTAACTACTTGAATGAACTTGGAGACTCTCTCCTCGTTGTCAATGATGATGAAATCGTCAAAGTCCATGTCCATACAGAAGATCCAGGACTTGTTATGCAAGAAGGTCTTAAATATGGTAGTTTGGTCAAGGTAAAAGTTGACAATATGCGGAACCAACACGAAGCACAGGTTGAGAAAGAAGCTGCTCAAGTTAGCAAACCAGCTGAAGAAAAAGAGTATGCTTTGATTGCTGTGGTGGCTGGTAAAGGTCTAGCAGATATCTTCCGTTCTCAAGGTGTGGATTATGTTATCGAAGGTGGTCAAACTATGAACCCTTCAACAGAAGACTTTATCAAGGCTGTTGAACAGGTCAATGCTCGTAACATTATCTTCTTGCCAAATAACAAGAATATCTTCATGGCAGCTCAATCTGCAGCAGAAGTTTTGGAACAACCAGCAGTAGTGGTGGAAGCTCGTACTCTTCCTCAAGGTTTGACAAGTCTTCTTGCCTTTGATCCAAGCAAGTCCATCGAAGAAAACCAAGAGCGCATGACTGCAGCCCTCAGCGATGTCGTTAGTGGAAGCGTCACAACAGCTGTGCGTGATACAACCATTGATGGTTTAGAAATCCATGAAAACGATAATCTTGGTATGGTGGATGGGAAAATTCTCGTGTCAAACCCTGACATGCACCAAACCTTGACTGAAACATTGAAACATATGTTGGATGAAGATAGTGAAATCGTAACCTTCTATGTCGGTGAAGATGGAAGCGAAGAACTTGCCAATGAAATTGCTCAAGAAATCGCAGAAGAATTCGAAGATGTTGAAGTCGAGATTCATCAAGGTCAACAACCTGTTTACCCATATCTATTTAGTGTGGAATAAGATTAATGAAGAACTGAGAAATCGGTTCTTTTTTATTTTTGAATAATGAAATCGGTATCTTTTTAATAAAAACAAAAATAACATTCATAAATAAACGTTAAAATAGAAAATTCAGAAAATTTCTTCTTTTCTCTTGAAAAATTTTGAAAAAATGGTATGATAGTAACAAGTTATTTTTAAGAGAAGAGAAAGGGGAACAATGGAGAAAATCAGTTTAGAATCTCCTAAGACGGGGTCGGATCTAGTTTTGGAAACACTTCGTGATTTAGGAATTGATACCATCTTTGGTTATCCTGGTGGTGCGGTCTTGCCTTTGTATGATGCGATATATAATTTTAAAGGCATTCGCCACATTCTAGGACGCCATGAGCAAGGTTGTTTGCATGAAGCTGAAGGTTATGCCAAATCAACTGGAAAGTTGGGTGTTGCTGTCGTCACTAGCGGACCAGGAGCAACAAATGCCATTACAGGAATTGCAGATGCCATGAGCGATAGCGTTCCCCTTTTGGTCTTTACAGGTCAGGTGGCGCGAGCGGGGATTGGGAAGGATGCCTTTCAAGAGGCAGACATCGTGGGAATCACCATGCCAATCACTAAGTACAATTATCAAGTTCGTGAGACAGCTGATATTCCTCGTATCATTACGGAAGCTGTTCATATCGCAACTACAGGTCGACCAGGGCCGGTCGTAATTGACCTACCTAAAGACGTATCTGCTTTAGAAACCGACTTCATCTATTCACCAGAAGTGAACCTACCAAGCTATCAGCCAACTCTTGAGCCAAATGATATGCAAATCAAGAAAATCTTGAAGCAATTATCCAAGGCTAAAAAGCCAGTCTTGCTTGCTGGTGGTGGGATTAGTTATGCTGAAGCTGCTGCAGAATTAAATGAATTTGCAGAACGCTATCAAATTCCAGTGGTAACCAGTCTTTTGGGACAAGGAACGATTGCAACGAGTCACCCACTCTTCCTTGGAATGGGAGGCATGCACGGGTCATTCGCAGCTAATATTGCCATGACGGAAGCGGACTTTATGATTAGTATTGGTTGTCGTTTTGATGACCGCTTGACGGGGAATCCTAAGACCTTCGCTAAGAATGCCAAGGTTGCCCACATTGATATTGACCCAGCCGAGATTGGCAAGATTATCAGTGCAGATATTCCTGTAGTTGGAGATGCTAAGAAAGCCTTGCAAATGTTGCTGGCCGAACCAACAGTTCATAACAATACTGAAAAATGGATTGAAAAAGTCACTAAAGACAAGAACCGCGTTCGTTCTTATGATAAGAAAGAGCGTGTGGTTCAGCCGCAAGCTGTTATTGAACGAATTGGTGAATTGACGAATGGAGATGCCATTGTGGTAACAGACGTTGGTCAACACCAAATGTGGACAGCTCAGTATTATCCCTACCAAAATGAACGTCAGTTAGTGACTTCAGGTGGTTTGGGAACGATGGGATTTGGAATTCCAGCAGCAATTGGAGCTAAAATTGCTAACCCAGATAAGGAAGTAGTCTTGTTTGTTGGGGATGGTGGTTTCCAAATGACTAACCAGGAATTGGCTATTTTGAACATTTACAAGGTGCCAATCAAGGTGGTTATGCTGAACAACCACTCACTTGGAATGGTCCGCCAGTGGCAGGAATCCTTCTATGAAGGTAGAACGTCAGAGTCAGTCTTTGATACCCTTCCTGATTTCCAACTGATGGCACAGGCTTATGGCATTAAAAACTATAAGTTTGACAATCCTGAGACCTTGGCCCAAGACCTTGAAGTCATCACTGAGAATGTTCCTATGCTAATCGAGGTAGATATTTCTCGTAAGGAACAGGTGTTACCGATGGTACCAGCTGGTAAGAGTAATCATGAGATGTTGGGGGTGAAGTTCCATGCGTAGAATGTTAACAGCAAAACTACAGAATCGATCAGGAGTCCTCAATCGCTTTACCGGTGTCCTGTCTCGTCGTCAGGTTAATATCGAAAGTATCTCTGTTGGAGCAACAGAAGATCCGAATGTATCGCGTATCACCATTATTATTGATGTTGCTTCACATGATGAGGTGGAGCAAATTATCAAACAGCTCAATCGTCAGATTGATGTGATTCGCATTCGTGATATTACAGACAAGCCTCATTTGGAGCGCGAGGTGATTTTGGTTAAGATGTCAGCGCCAGCTGAGAAGCGTGCTGAGATTCTAGCCATTATTCAACCTTTCCGTGCAACGGTGGTAGACGTAGCACCAAGCTCAATTACTATTCAGATGACAGGAAATGCTGAAAAGAGTGAAGCTCTATTGCGAGTCATTCGACCATACGGTATTCGCAATATCGCTAGAACGGGTGCAACTGGATTTACCCGCGACTAAAAATCCAACTTAAATTTGTTAAACCAGCCTAAAAGGCAATAAATAATAGAAAAGAGAGAAAAACTATGGCAGTTCAAATGGAATACGAAAAAGATGTTAAAGTAGCAGCACTTGACGGTAAAAAAATCGCCGTTATCGGTTATGGTTCACAAGGACATGCGCATGCTCAAAACTTGCGTGATTCAGGTCGCGATGTCATCATCGGTGTACGTCCAGGTAAATCTTTTGACAAAGCAAAAGAAGATGGATTTGACACATACACAGTAGCAGAAGCTACTAAATTGGCTGACGTTATCATGATTTTGGCACCAGATGAAATCCAACAAGAATTGTACGAAGCAGAAATCGCTCCAAACTTGGAAGCTGGAAACGCAGTTGGATTTGCTCATGGTTTCAACATTCACTTTGAATTTATCAAAGTACCTGCAGATGTAGATGTCTTCATGTGTGCTCCTAAAGGACCAGGACACTTGGTACGCCGTACTTACGAAGAAGGATTTGGTGTGCCAGCTCTTTACGCAGTTTATCAAGATGCAACAGGAAATGCTAAAAACATTGCTATGGACTGGTGTAAAGGTGTTGGAGCTGCTCGTGTAGGTCTTCTTGAAACAACTTACAAAGAAGAAACTGAAGAAGATTTGTTTGGTGAACAAGCTGTACTTTGTGGTGGTTTGACTGCCCTTATCGAAGCAGGTTTCGAAGTCTTGACAGAAGCAGGTTACGCTCCAGAATTGGCTTACTTTGAAGTTCTTCACGAAATGAAATTGATCGTTGACTTGATCTACGAAGGTGGATTCAAGAAAATGCGTCAATCAATTTCAAACACTGCTGAGTACGGTGACTATGTATCAGGTCCACGTGTAATCACTGAACAAGTTAAAGAAAATATGAAGGCTGTCTTGGCAGATATCCAAAATGGTAAATTTGCAAATGACTTTGTAAATGACTATAAAGCTGGACGTCCAAAATTGACTGCTTACCGTGAACAAGCAGCTAACCTTGAAATTGAAAAAGTTGGTGCAGAATTGCGTAAAGCAATGCCATTCGTTGGTAAAAACGACGACGATGCATTCAAAATCTATAACTAATTGATAGAAATGAAGGTGAAGGCGAGTTGGGGGACTAACTCGCTTTTATAATCAATTCCTCTCTTTTTTAAGAGGAATGATTGCGATAAGTTTGAAATAGTCTAGGAGAAAATGATGTTAAGTTCAAAAGATATCATCAAGGCTCATAAAGTCTTGAGCGGTGTGGTTGTGAATACCCCACTGGATTACGACCATTATTTATCGGAGAAGTATGGTGCTAAGATTTATTTGAAAAAGGAAAATGCTCAACGTGTTCGTTCTTTTAAAATTCGTGGTGCCTATTATGCTATTTCTCAGCTCAGCAAGGAAGAGCGTGAGCGAGGGGTAGTCTGTGCCTCTGCGGGAAATCATGCG
The DNA here is from genome assembly GCF_047460035.1 of Streptococcus mitis. Taxonomy (GTDB): domain Bacteria; phylum Bacillota; class Bacilli; order Lactobacillales; family Streptococcaceae; genus Streptococcus; species Streptococcus mitis_DW. The sequence goes on from NZ_JASHHB010000007.1 coordinate 73,770, forward strand.
CAGGGAGTTGCCTATACTTGTAATGAAATGAAGATTCCTGCTACTATCTTTATGCCAATTACTACTCCGCAACAAAAGATTGGTCAAGTTCGCTTTTTTGGTGGGGACTTCGTAACCATTAAACTAGTTGGAGATACCTTTGATGCTTCTGCTAAAGCAGCTCAAGAATTTACAGTTTCTGAAAATCGTACCTTTATTGATCCCTTTGATGATGCTCATGTGCAGGCAGGTCAAGGGACAGTTGCTTATGAGATTTTAGAAGAGGCTCGAAAAGAATCGATTGATTTTGATGCTGTTTTGGTCCCTGTTGGCGGCGGTGGTCTCATTGCTGGGGTTTCTACCTATATCAAGGAAACAAGTCCAGAAATTGAAGTCATTGGGGTAGAGGCTAATGGAGCACGTTCCATGAAGGCTGCTTTTGAAGCTGGTGGACCTGTTAAACTCAAAGAAATTGACAAATTTGCGGATGGGATTGCTGTGCAAAAGGTAGGTCAATTGACCTATGATGCAACTCGCCAACATGTTCAAACTTTGGTAGGTGTCGATGAGGGATTGATTTCTGAAACCTTGATTGACCTCTACTCTAAGCAAGGGATTGTAGCTGAGCCTGCTGGAGCGGCTAGTATCGCTTCTTTAGAGGTTTTGGCTGAATATATCAAAGGGAAAACCATTTGTTGTATCATTTCTGGAGGAAATAATGATATCAACCGTATGCCAGAAATGGAAGAACGTGCCTTGATTTATGATGGGATCAAGCATTACTTTGTGGTCAATTTCCCACAGCGTCCAGGAGCTTTGCGTGAATTTGTAAATGATATCCTGGGACCCAATGATGATATCACACGTTTTGAGTATATCAAACGAGCTAGCAAAGGGACAGGCCCAGTATTAATTGGGATTGCCTTAGCAGATAAGCATGATTATGCAGGCTTGATTCGTCGAATGGAAGGTTTTGATCCAGCTTATATTAACTTAAATGGTAACGAAACGCTCTATAATATGCTTGTCTGAGGACTAATAAAAAAATATCATATTATTTGCACAATTGATGTATAGGTGCTATAATGAAGATGAAGAAAGGGGGCGATTCCTATGGACTTAGGAAATCGGTTACGCTATTTCTATCATAACTCATTATAGTACCTATGTTTTTTGATTCAGTTTATAGTAAGGGAGTAAAATTACTTGTTATATGTAAGGAGTTTTTTGAAATCTACTATTTTATATATAGCTAATCTGAAATTTGGCTAAATATAATAGGAATTAGAAAAAATAATCAATACTAATGAGAAGCCTTATACTGAGGTTACTGAGAAGAGTGACGGGATACTCGGAAGATGAAGACCGTAGAAAAATGAAACATAGAATACTACGGTTTCCTAGCTACTCGCTTTTTAATGGGTAGGAGAAATAAAAAGTAAACTTGATAAAGTAAATAAATAGTACAAGTTGACCAAATGATTGAATGCTGGTGCAGACATGAAAAAGTCTAAAAGGAGAAAAATACTCGTTAGAAATGGTTTAGAGCAGAAGATTATTTTGTCAAATTTTTTTGTTTTACAGTGGAATAAATAATATGAAATAAGATTAGAATATGTCTAGATTATCGAGAATCAGCATCTGTCAAATATGAATATTATTACATAAATAAGATTTAATAATACAATTGTTTTAAAGAACTATAAAAATTGTTTTCGACAGTGAAAAACCTATATATTATAAGCTTTAATAAGATAGCAAGTAAAAATAAGGGCGTTTATTTTATTGAATATATGTTTTTTTATTGACAAAAAGCATAAAAGCGTATACAATTAAATATCGTAAATAAGAAAATAGGAGAAAGACATGGCTAAGTCAAACTTTGAAAAAGTAGAATCAGTTGTTGGCTGGGTTCGTGATAAGAAAATCACAGGCTACCGTATCTCTAAAGAAACGAATGCGCGTGAAATGTCTATCATTGCTCTAGCGCAGGGGCGTGCAAAAGTAAAAAATATTTCGTTTGAAACGGCTCTAGGTTTAATTGATTTCTATGATAAAAATCATGAAAAATTTGAAGATTAATCTTTGGATAATGGCGGATTCTTGAATAGGGTCTGCCTTTTCATTTTGATACTCAATGAAAATCAAAGAGCAAACTAGAAAGCTAGCCGTAGGCTGCTCAAAGCATTGCTTTGAGGTTGTAAATGTCAGTAACATATACCTACGGCAAGGCGAAGCTGACGTGGTTTGAAGAGATTTTCGAAGAGTATGAGGACAGCAAAAAGACTGCACGGTTGATGCAGCCTTTTCTTTTTATTTGAGATAGCGTTGAAGGAACTCTTTTGTACGGTCTTCTTTAGGATTGGTAAAGAGGTCTTCTGGTTTACCTTCTTCAGCAATCACACCCTTATCCATAAAGATAACACGGTGAGAGACATCACGGGCGAATTCCATCTCGTGGGTTACGACAATCATAGTCAAGCCTTCCTGAGCTAGATCCTGCATGATTTTGAGGACTTCTCCAACCATTTCTGGATCGAGAGCTGATGTTGGTTCATCAAAGAGAATAGCGTCAGGATTCATGGAGAGAGCACGAGCGATGGCCACACGTTGTTTTTGACCACCTGAGAGTTGTTTTGGTTTTGCTTGCCAGTAGCGTTCTCCCATGCCGACTTTTTCTAAGTTTTCTTTGGCAATTTTTTCAGCTTCTGTACGTTCGCGTTTAAGGACAGTCGTCTGAGCGACGATTGTGTTTTCAAGAACGTTGAGATTTTCAAAGAGGTTAAAGGATTGGAACACCATCCCCAACTTTTCACGGTATTGTGTGAGGTCATAACCTTTTTCGAGGACGTTTTGTCCATGATAAAGGATTTGTCCATCGGTTGGCGTTTCAAGTAGGTTAATGGAGCGTAGGAAGGTTGATTTTCCGCTTCCAGAGCTTCCGATGATAGAGATAACCTCTCCCTTGTGGACAGTGAGAGAAATGTCTTTTAGCACTTCGTTTTGGCCATAGGATTTTTTGAGGTGTTTAATTTCAAGGATTGCTTGTGTCATTATTTCAAATCCTCCGTTTGCATTTGGTTAGCACCTGTAGTATAGGTATCCATGTCCATTCGGCGTTCGATGAAGCGGAGGATACGTGTTACGGTGAAGGTGAGGACAAAGTAAATCACGGCGATGATTGTAAATGTCTGGAAGTATTGATAAGTTTGCGTTGCCACTGTATTTCCTGAGAAATAAAGTTCGACAACAGAGATAACGTTCAATACAGATGTATCTTTGATATTGATGACAAATTCATTACCAGTTGCTGGTAGGATGTTACGGACTACTTGAGGTAGGACAATCTTACGCATGGTTTGGTTATGAGTCATACCAAGAGCAGTCGCAGCTTCAAATTGTCCCTTGTCAACTGCTAGGATACCACCACGGACGATTTCGGTCATGTAGGCACCGGTGTTGATTGAAACGATGAAGATAGCGGCCAGTGTGCGGTCAAGGTTGATCCCGAAAGCTTGGGCAGTTCCATAGTAGATAACCATCGATTGAACGATCATTGGTGTACCACGGAAAATTTCAATGTAGACATTGAGAATCCAGCCGACTAGTTTTTGTAGGCCATAAATGGCTTTGTTTTCAGAGAGAGGAGCAGTACGGAAAACACCAATAGCAAGACCGATAATGAGACCTATGATGGTTCCGACGATAGAGATTAAAAGAGTTATACCCGCACCACGCAAGAGTTGTTGCCAGTTTTCAGAAAGAATTTTAGCGACTTGGCTAAAGAAACTACTGCTAGTCTCTTCAGTTGTTGTTGCTTCGGCAGGTTGTTCCTTGATCATACGGTCCATCAAGGCAACTTGGTCATCTTTAGAAATGGTTTCAATGCTGGCATTGATTTGATTAATACGAGTGTCATCTTTACGAAGTCCAATGGCAATAGCTGTATCTTCTTCCCCAGTTTTGAAACCTGGTTCTACTTGAACCATCTTGAACTTAGAGTTAGCAACTTCGGCAGTCAGTGCTTCAGGGCGTTCAGAAACATAAGCATCGATAACACCAGCTTCAAGTGCTTGGCGCATTTGAGCGAAGTCTCCCATGGCAGTTTCTTTTTTAGCGCCTGAGATTTGTGCAATCAAGTCATAAAGGTAAACACCTTGTTGAGAAGTGATTTTTGCACCATTAAAGTCATCCAAAGATTTGGCATTTGCATAGGCAGAATCTTTTTTGACAAGTAGGACAGGTTCGCTAGTGTAGTAACTGCTTGAAAAGGCAATTTCTTGTTTGCGTTCAGCAGTAGGACTCATACCTGCGATAATCATATCAATTTTACCAGAAGTAAGGGCAGGGACTAGACCTTCCCACTTGGTCTTAACAACCAAAGGTTCTTTACCTAAGTCCTTAGCGATTTTCTTGGCAATTTGGACATCGTATCCATTGGCGTACTGGTTGGTTCCATCGATTTTGACAGCTCCGTTGCTATCATCATCCTGGGTCCAGTTAAAGGGGGCATATGCTGCTTCCATCCCGATGCGTAAATATTCATCGGCTTGAGCAACATTGACAAGTCCTAGCATCAGCAAGAGACTTGTGAAAATAGATAAGTATATTTTTCTCATGATTTCTCCTATTTCTAATCTATTAAAAAATAACTGTCTCCTATTTTATCGAAAAAAACTTTATTTTTCAATATAGGTAAGCCCTTACTTGTGAAAAAATGATATAATGATAGCAAAGATAAAAAGGGGGCTTAGTTGATGAAAAAAACTTTTTTCTTACTAGTGTTAGGTTGGTTTTGCCTTCTGCCACTTTCTGTTTTTGCCATTGATTTTAAGATAAACTCTTATCAAGGGGATTTGTATATTCATGCAGACAATACGGCAGAATTTAGACAGAAGATAGTTTACCAGTTTGAGGAGGACTTTAAGGGTCAAATCGTGGGACTTGGACGGGCTGGCAAGATGCCTAGCGGATTTGACATTGACCCTCATCCAAAGGTTCAGGTCGCGAAAAACGGTGCTGAACTGACAGATGTTACTAGCGAAGTGATAGAAGGGGCAGATGGTTATACTGTTAAAGTTTATAATCCAGGTCAAGATGGCGACACAGTTGAAGTTGACCTTGTCTGGAACTTAAAGAATTTGCTTTTCCTTTATGATGATATCGCTGAATTAAATTGGCAACCTTTAACAGATAGTTCAGGGACTATTGGAAAGTTTGAATTTCATGTAAGGGGAGATAAGGGAGCTGAAAAACTCTTTTTCCATACAGGGAAACTTTTTAGAGAGGGAACGGTTGAAAAGAGTAACCTTGATTATACTATCCGTTTAGACAATCTTCCGGCTAAACGTGGAGTTGAGTTACATGCCTATTGGCCTCGGACCGATTTTGCTAGCGCTAGGGATCAGGGATTGAAAGGGAATCGTTTAGAAGAGTTTAATAAGATAGAAGACTCGATTTTTAAAGAAAAAGATCAGAGTAAACAACTCGTTACTTGGGTGTTTCCTTCCATACTTTCCATCTCTCTGTTATTGAGCGTCTGCTTCTATTTCATCTATAGAAGAAAGACCACTCCTTCGGTTAAATATGCCAAAAATCATCGTCTCTATGAACCACCAATGGAATTAGAACCTATGGTTTTATCAGAGGCTGTCTACTCGACTTCCTTGGATGAAGTGAGTCCTCTAACCAAAGGAGCTGGCAAATTCACCTTTGACCAACTTATTCAAGCTACCTTGTTAGATGTGATTGACCGTGGAAATGTCTCTATTATTTCAGAGGGAGATGCAGTTGGCTTGAGACTGGTAAAAGAAGACGGTTTGTCCAGTTTTGAGAAAGACTGTCTAAATCTAGCTTTTTCAGGCAAAAAAGAAGAAACTCTTTCCAATTTGTTTGCGGATTACAAGGTATCTGATAGTCTTTATCGTAGAGCAAAAGTTTCTGATGAAAAACGGATTCAAGCAAAGGGGCGTCAGCTCAAATCTTCTTTTGAAGAAGTATTGAAAGAGATGCAAGAAGGAGTGAGAAATCGGGTTATCTTCTGGGGACTTCCAGATTATTATCGTCTTTTAACTGGTGGGGAAAAGGCCTTGCAAGTAGGTATGGGTGTCTTGACTATCTTGTCCCTATTTATCGGATTTGGTTTGTTCTTGTACAGTTTGGATGTTTATGGATATCTTTACATCCCCTTGCCAATACTTGGTTTTCTAGGTTTGGTTTTGGCTGTTTTCTATTATTGGAAGCTTCGATTAGATAATCGTGATGGTGTCCTAAATGAAGCAGGAGCAGAAGTATACTATCTCTGGACCAGTTTTGAAAATATGTTGCGTGAGATTGCACGATTGGATCAGGCTGAATTGGAAAGTATTGTGGTCTGGAATCGCCTCTTGGTCTATGCAACCTTATTTGGCTATGCGGACAAGGTCAGCCATTTGATGAAGGTTCATCATATCCAAGTGGAAAATCCAGATATCAATCTATATGTAGCTTATGGTTGGCATAGTATGTTTTATCATTCAAGCGCGCAAATGAGCCATTATGCCAGTGTCGCAAATACAGCAAGTACCTACTCCGTATCTTCTGGAAGTGGAAGTTCTGGCGGAGGCTTCTCTGGAGGCGGAGGCGGTGGCAGTATCGGCGCCTTTTAAAGAGAGCTATCACTGGCTGAAAAAATATGCTATAATGGAAGATAGAAAAAGGAGTAATCTATGTATCTTATTGAAATTTTAAAATCTATCTTCTTTGGGATTGTTGAAGGAATTACGGAATGGCTGCCGATTTCAAGTACAGGTCACTTGATTTTAGCAGAGGAATTTATCCAATACCAAAATCAAAATGAAGTCTTTATGTCCATGTTTAATGTCGTGATTCAGCTTGGTGCGATTTTGGCGGTTATGGTGATTTACTTTAATAAGCTCAATCCCTTTAAACCGGGTAAAGACAAGCAGGAAGTTCGTAAGACTTGGAGACTGTGGTTGAAGGTCTTGGTTGCCACTTTGCCTTTACTTGCCGTCTTTAAATTTGATGATTGGTTTGATACTCACTTCCATAATATGGTTTCAGTTGCTCTCATGTTGATTATCTATGGGATTGCCTTTATCTATTTGGAAAAGCGCAATAAAGCGCGTGCTATAGAGCCAAGTGTGACAGAGTTGGACAAGCTTCCTTATACGACAGCTTTCTATATCGGACTCTTCCAAGTTCTTGCCCTTTTACCAGGGACAAGCCGTTCTGGAGCAACGATTGTCGGTGGTTTGTTGAATGGAACTAGTCGTTCTGTTGTGACAGAATTTACCTTCTATCTTGGAATTCCTGTTATGTTTGGAGCCAGTGCCTTAAAGATTTTCAAATTTATAAAAGCAGGACAGCTCTTGAGTTTTGGGCAATTGTTTTTGCTCTTGGTCGCTATGGGAGTAGCTTTTGCAGTTAGCATGGTGGCTATTCGCTTCTTGACAAGCTATGTAAAAAAACACGACTTTACCCTTTTTGGTAAATACCGCATCGTACTTGGTAGCATCTTATTGCTTTATAGCTTTGTCCGTTTATTTGTATAAGAAAAACCTTGAAGGGGCAACTCTTCAAGGTTTTAAAATCCAGTCACGGTAATTCCCAACAGACGGACACCTCTTTCTTTCTCGCTTAACTCTTCATAGAGTTGCAGGGCTATTTGGCTTATCTGGCTAGCATCCTGTGTTTTTTGGGTCAGACTTTTTCGTTTAGTAAGAGTTGAAAAGTCCTCGTAGCGGATTTTCAAAATGACAATTTTTCCAGCTTTTTCTTGTTGACTGAGATTGAGAGCGACTCTTTCTGATAGGAGAGTCAGCTCTTTTTTGATGTCTTCTTCGGCACGGAGAATCTTTCCATAGGTTTTTTCCTTGCCGATTGATTTACGAATACGATTGGATTTGACTGGAGAGTTGTGAATGCCACGAGCCTTTCGATAAAGGTCATAGCCCAGTCTTCCAAAACGGTCTATTAGGGTCATTTCAGGAACTTTAAGTAGATCAGCGCCGGTAAAAATCCCCATTTGATGAAGACGTTCTACTGTCTTCTTTCCTACTCCATGAAACTTGGAAATATCCATTTGTTTGAGAAAGTCCTCAGCCTGGTCAGGTAGAATCACTGTCAGACCATGTGGCTTTTGATAATCACTGGCCATTTTAGCTAAGAATTTATTGTAAGAAACGCCAGCAGAAGCAGTTAGATGAAGTTCTTGCCAGATATCCTCTTGAATGAGGCGAGCGATTTTGACTGCTGACTTGATACCGAGTTTATTTTCTGTTACATCCAAATAGGCTTCGTCAATACTCATAGGTTCAATCAAATCTGTATAGCGCTTAAAAATAGCTCGAATCTGGAGTCCCACAGATTTGTATTTTTCATAATTTCCTGATATGAAGATTGCCTGGGGACAGCGTTCATAGGCTTCCTTGGAACTCATGGCTGAATGGACACCAAAAGCTCGAGCTTCATAGCTACAAGTGGAAACGACACCACGCCCACCTGTTTGCCGAGGGTCACTGCCGATAATGACAGGTTTTCCTCTGAGTTTAGGATTATCTCTGATTTCTACCGCAGCAAAAAAGGCATCCATGTCGATATGGATGATTTTTCTTGACAAATCATTTAACAAAGGAAAAATCAACATGCTTATCGCCTTTTTACTGCTTATTTTCTTTTATTATACCCTTTTTTCTGAAAAAAAGAAAAAAGGACTTTATTTTTTCAAAAATATAATACAGTTTGGAACGAAATATAGACTGTTTTAGAAAAGAAAGTTTAAAAATAGCGATTTATCACTTGTTGAAATCGGTTACTGTGTGGTATACTTGTCTCATGAATGTAACAGATGACTGTTACTAGAAAGAAAAAAGAGGACATTAACATGGTTGTTAAGACAGTTGTTGAAGCACAAGATATTTTTGACAAAGCTTGGGAAGGCTTCAAAGGCGTAGATTGGAAAGAAAAAGCAAGTGTATCACGCTTCGTACAAGCTAACTACACACCTTACGATGGAGACGAAAGCTTCCTCGCAGGACCAACAGAACGTTCACTTCACATCAAAAAAATTGTAGAAGAAACTAAAGCACACTACGAAGAAACTCGTTTCCCAATGGACACTCGTCCAACATCTATCGCTGATATCCCAGCAGGATTTATCGATAAAGAAAACGAAGTTATCTTCGGTATCCAAAACGATGAACTCTTCAAATTGAACTTCATGCCAAAAGGTGGTATCCGTATGGCTGAAACTACTTTGAAAGAAAATGGATACGAACCAGATCCAGCTGTTCACGAAATCTTTACTAAATATGTAACAACAGTTAACGACGGTATCTTCCGTGCTTACACTTCAAACATCCGTCGCGCTCGTCACGCTCACACTGTAACTGGTCTTCCAGATGCATACTCACGCGGACGTATCATCGGTGTTTACGCACGTCTTGCTCTTTACGGTGCAGACTACTTGATGCAAGAAAAAGTAAACGACTGGAATGCAATCGAAGAAATCGATGAAGAAACAATCCGTCTTCGTGAAGAAATCAACCTTCAATACCAAGCATTGCAACAAGTTGTTCGCTTGGGTGACCTTTACGGAGTTGACGTTCGCAAACCAGCTATGAACGTTAAAGAAGCTATCCAATGGGTTAACATCGCCTTCATGTCTGTCTGCCGTGTTATCAACGGTGCTGCTACATCTCTAGGACGTGTGCCAATCGTATTGGATATCTTTGCAGAACGTGACCTTGCTCGTGGTACATTTACTGAATCAGAAATCCAAGAATTTGTTGATGATTTCGTTATGAAACTTCGTACAGTTAAGTTTGCTCGTACAAAAGCTTATGACCAATTGTACTCAGGTGACCCAACCTTCATCACAACTTCTATGGCTGGTATGGGTAACGACGGTCGTCACCGTGTTACTAAGATGGACTACCGTTTCTTGAACACTCTTGACAATATCGGTAACTCTCCAGAACCAAACTTGACAGTTCTTTGGACTGATAAATTGCCATACAACTTCCGTCGCTACTGTATGCACATGAGCCACAAACACTCTTCTATCCAATACGAAGGTGTAACAACAATGGCTAAAGACGGATATGGTGAAATGAGCTGTATCTCATGCTGTGTGTCTCCACTTGACCCAGAAAATGAAGAACAACGCCACAACATCCAGTACTTCGGTGCGCGTGTAAACGTATTGAAAGCCCTTCTTACTGGTTTGAACGGTGGTTACGACGATGTTCACAAAGACTACAAAGTATTTGACATTGAACCAATCCGTGATGAAGTTCTTGAATTTGAATCAGTTAAAGCTAACTTTGAAAAATCTCTTGACTGGTTGACTGACACTTACGTAGATGCTTTGAATATCATTCACTACATGACTGATAAATACAACTACGAAGCTGTTCAAATGGCATTCTTGCCAACTAAACAACGTGCCAACATGGGATTCGGTATCTGTGGATTTGCCAACACTGTTGATACATTGTCAGCTATCAAATACGCTACAGTTAAACCAATCCGTGATGAAAATGGCTACATCTACGATTACGAAACAATCGGTGAATACCCACGTTGGGGTGAAGATGACCCACGTTCAAACGAATTGGCAGAATGGTTGATCGAAGCTTACACAACTCGTCTACGTAGCCACAAACTTTACAAAGACGCTGAAGCTACAGTATCACTTTTGACAATCACATCTAACGTTGCTTACTCTAAACAAACTGGTAACTCACCAGTTCACAAAGGTGTATACCTCAACGAAGATGGTTCTGTGAACTTGTCTAAACTTGAATTCTTCTCACCAGGTGCTAACCCATCTAACAAAGCTAAAGGTGGATGGTTGCAAAACTTGAACTCACTTTCTAGCCTTGACTTTAGTTACGCAGCTGACGGTATCTCATTGACTACACAAGTATCACCTCGCGCTCTTGGTAAGACTCGTGACGAACAAGTTGATAACTTGGTAACAATCCTTGATGGTTACTTTGAAAACGGTGGACAACACGTTAACTTGAACGTTATGGACTTGAACGATGTTTACGAAAAGATTATGTCAGGTGAAGACGTTATCGTACGTATCTCTGGATACTGTGTAAACACTAAATACCTCACTCCAGAACAAAAAACTGAATTGACACAACGTGTCTTCCACGAAGTTCTTTCAATGGATGATGCCTTGGATGCGTTGAGCTAATCAAGTTCTTGAATAATGAAAAGGAACCCTCGGTCAGTCGACTGAGGGTTGTTTTTTGGGATCTTAAATTCCTTAATACTCTTCGAAAATCTCTTCAAACCACGTCAGCTTCGCCTTGTCGTACTCAAGTACTGTCTATAGCTAGCTTCCTAGTTTGCTTTTTGATTTTCATTGAGTATAAGTCAGGATCTGAAGTGTCTCGCTTGGTTTAAAAAGAGTTGGTTGAGTTGAGGAGGTGGTCTGAAATAAAAACACCACACTTTGTTAGATACAAGGTGTGGTTGTATTTTATCTCTTAGACCAAGTTCTCTTCATAAAGAGAAGTAAGATTGGGTAAATCTCCAAACGGCCTGCAATCATTGCAAAGGAGAGAAGAATTTTTGAGATAGGACTAAAGATTGAGAAACTAGATGTCGTTCCTAGAATAGGCCCGATGTTATTGAAACAGCTAAAGACAGCACTGGTTACAACCAGAAAATCATTGCTATCTAGGCTGACAATAAAGATAAGGGATAGCAAAATCATAGAATAGATGACAAAGTACTTGAGAATCTTATGTTGGGTATCTTTGTCAATTACCGTTTTATTAACATGGAGGGTCAAAACACGGTGGGGCGATAGGATTGACAAAATTTGGTTTTTGGCAATTTTTGAAAGGATGAGACCTCGAATAACCTTGAGTCCACCTGCGGTTGAACCAGCAGAACCACCGATTCCCATGAGGAAGAGGAGGATAAACTGGGAGAAGAGGGGCCAATTGGTAATGTCTCCATATCCAAAACCAGTCGTCGTAATAATATTGGAAACCTGGAAGAAGGCCATTTCAAAGCTCTTGGAAAATCCTGGGTAGAGATAGAGGGTATTAAGGCTAATCAAGCCTGTAGAAACCAGAACAATGACCAAGTAAGCTCGAAGTTCTTCATCTCCAAAGAAGGCCTTGACGCGACGGAGCATAAGGTAGTAGTAGAGATTGAAATTTACCCCAAAAACCAAAACTCCGATACTAACCAGATAGGTAATCAGTGAGCTACCATAGTGGGCAATCCCGTCGTTATAGACTGTAAAACCTCCTGTACCAGCTGTTCCCATGGCAATGACAAAACTATCAAATAGGGGCATACCAGCTAGATAATAGATGATGACAAAGAGGGAAAAGAGAGCTAGATAAAGGAGATAGAGAATCTGGGCAGTGTTTTTTAGTTTGGATACTACTTTACCAAAAACAGGGCCAGGAACCTCAGCCTTCATCACTTCTAGGTGGCTATTCTTGGCATTATCCATAATAGCAAGTGCAAAAACAAGCACTCCCATCCCTCCAATCAAGTGGGTAAAACTTCGCCAGAAGAGGAGGGAACGACTGAGAACCGAAACGTCGTTCAGAATAGTTGCTCCAGTAGTTGTAAAGCCAGAACTGATTTCAAAAAAGGCATCGATAACGCTGGGAATTTGCCCAGCAAAGACGAAGGGGAGACCACCAAAGAAGGACCAAAGGATCCAACAGAGGGCAACAATCAAGACTCCCTCCTTGGCATAAATCCGTTGATTTTTTGGCTTTTGTAAAATTCCTGAACCGCCTAGTAATACGAGAATCCCAATCGTTGTAAAGAGGGCTGTAAAGACTTGGCTCGATTCACGGTAATAGATAGCAACAGCTACAGGAACCAAAAGAAGAACAGCTTCAATCAAAAGTAATTTTGAAAGGAGGTAACGAATCATACTTTTATTCATTTCTTACCTCGCGATCAAGTCATAAATCTTGGTGATGTTTGGCAACAAGGTTGTTACTAGGAGCTTGTCTCCGACTTCCAGCATATCCTCCCCTGTAGGGAAAATAGTCTTGCCCTTTCGAATGATAGCTGCAATAAGAACCCCTTTTTTCAGTTTCAGTTGAGAAAGAGGTTTGGCAGTCATTTTATTGGCTTCCTTGATATGGAATTGCAGGGTTTCGATTTGGCCATTGGCTAGATGGTGCATGGCCTGAAGGTCTGAATACTGGGCATTAACACGGCCACGAATAAAGTGCATAATCGTATCTACAGCGATGCTTTTAGGTGTGATGATACTTGAAAAATCAGGCGCATTGATAATCTCGAGGAGACTGGTACGATTGACCTTAGTAATATTTTTCTGTACACCTACCCTGTCAAGGAACATAGAGGTAATCAGATTTTCCTCATCGACCCCTGTTAGAGTCGCAACGGCATCATAGTTTTGAGCACTTTCTTCCAGCAGGATATCTTTTACGGTACCATCTCCTTGAACGATGTAGAGGTTTGGGAATTTCTCGCTAAAGAAGCTAGCGATTTCAGGATTGATTTCAATAACCTTGGTATCGATACGACTGTCTTTGAGGATACCTAGTAGATAATAGGCAATTCTACCAGCTCCAACAATAAGAAGACTCTTCACGGCACGAGACTTGAAATAATTATGGAAGAGCATCATGTCAACACGGTTACCAGTGACAAAGATTCTATCTTTATCCTGTACAGTCATGTCACCGCTTGGAATGATAATTTGATGATCCCTTTCTATCGCACAGACAATGACATTGCCAAATTTTTTCCGAAAATCAGAAATGGGCATTTGGCAAAGACCACTGGAGGATTTAACAGCGAATTCCATCAAGCTGACCCGTCCACCAAAGAAACGTTCGACAGAGAGGGCGTTGGGGAAGTCAATGATATTAGCAATAGCACGGGCAGCCAAGAGCTCAGGATTAACTATAAGAGAAAAACCGAGAATATTCTTTTCCTTGAAATAAGAGTTAGAATATTCAGGGTTCCGCACCCGAACGATGGTCTCTTTAGCTCCCATTTTTTTTGCTAGAACGGCTGCAATCATGTTCACTTCATCGTATTCAGTCAGGGCGATAAAGATATCACAATCCTGGACGCTGGCTTGCTCAAGGATGGTAAAATCGGCCCCGTTACCAAGGATGCCTATGATATCAAAGCGATTGACAATATGATTGAGGACAGCTTCGTCTTGCTCAATCAGCAAAACATCATGCTTTTCTGCAACCAAGGAGCGACAGAGGGCAGAACCAACTTTTCCCCCTCCGACAAGGATAATTTTCATAATAAAACCTACTTCTTCATTATGTAACTATCATACCCTTTTTCAAGAAAAAATGCACCTACTAGCTAATCACCAGAGTTTTTAGTAGGAAATTTGCTATAAGGTAAAACTATACCCTAATCAATTGAAATAGCTATTAGCTACTTTCTAGAAAATATGGTATGATAAAGGGTGTATAAGGAGACAAAATGAATAATAATTTACTGGTATTACAATCAGACTTTGGTCTGGTAGATGGTGCGGTATCGGCTATGATTGGAGTGGCTTTAGAAGAGTCTCCAACCTTAAAAATTCATCATTTGACGCACGATATCACGCCTTATAATATTTTTGAGGGGAGCTATCGTCTCTTTCAGACGGTAGATTACTGGCCTGAGGGAACGACATTTGTATCGGTGGTCGATCCAGGTGTCGGCTCGAAACGTAAGAGTGTAGTTGCCAAGACTGTAAAAAATCAATACATTGTCACGCCAGACAATGGAACGCTTTCTTTTATCAAGAAACACGTTGGTATTGTAGCCATTCGTGAAATTTCTGAAGTGGCCAATAGACGTCAAAACACAGAGCATTCTTATACCTTCCACGGTCGTGATGTCTATGCCTATACTGGTGCTAAACTAGCCAGTGGTCACATTAGTTTTGAGGAAGTGGGGCCAGAGCTCAGTGTGGATCAGATTGTGGAGCTTCCAGTCGTAGAGACCATCATAGAAGATTATCTAGTGAAGGGAGCTATTGATATTCTGGATGTGCGTTTTGGTTCGCTTTGGACCTCTATCACGCGAGAAGAATTTTACAAGCTGGAACCAGCATTCGGTGACCGTTTTGAGGTGACTATCTATCATGCAGATATGCTGGTCTATCAAAATCAGGTTGTTTATGGCAAATCATTTGTGGATGTGAGAATTGGGCAACCCATCCTTTACATCAACTCTCTCTATCGTTTAGGTCTGGCTATCAACCAAGGTTCCTTTGCCAAGGCCTATAATGTGGGTGTCGGTTCATCTTGGACCATTGAAATAAAGAAAATAGAAGGATAAAATAGGAGAATAAATAGTATGGAAATCAAATTTACAATTAAACAAGTTGTTGCTGTCGGAATTGGCGCTGCCCTCTTTGTCGTCATCGGGATGATCAACATTCCGACCCCTGTTCCAAATACAAGCATCCAGCTTCAGTATGCGGTACAAGCGCTACTTTCTATTATTTTTGGACCGATTATCGGTTTGCTTGTCGGGTTGATTGGTCATGCAATCAAGGATTCTCTTGCTGGTTACGGTTTGTGGTGGACTTGGATTATCGCTAGCGGGCTCTTTGGTCTAGCTGTGGGGCTATTTAGAAAGTACGTTCGCGTGATCAATGGTGTCTTTGACTGGAAAGATATTCTTATTTTTAACCTCATTCAACTACTTGCAAATGCCCTTGTTTGGGGTGCCTTGGCACCACTTGGAGATGTTGTGATTTATCAAGAAGCTGCAGAAAAAGTATTTGCCCAAGGGATTGTTGCGGGAATTGCTAATGGTGTATCTGTAGCTATTGCAGGAACTCTTCTCTTGCTTGCCTATGCAGGAACTCAAACTCGTGCAGGAAGTTTGAAAAAGGATTAAAATGATGGGAAAGGCTGGGCAACCAGTCTTTTTCGATGTTTATAGATTAGTTAGACAAGTAAGCTAGGATAGGAATCTTTTTGGCGCTAAGATTTTAAGAGAAGAGACTGCAAGAAGGGGTAGATTTATGATAAAATAGAAGTCTAAGAAGCGAATGAAGAGAGTAAGATGAAAGAAGCTATAATTGAGTGGAAGGATTTCTCTTTCCGGTATGAAACACAACAAGAACCGACCTTGCAAGGGGTGGACTTGACCATTTATAAGGGAGAGAAAGTCTTAATTGTTGGGCCATCTGGGTCAGGTAAGTCTACCTTGGGTCAATGTTTGAATGGGATTATTCCCAATATTTACAAGGGTCAGACGTCTGGAGAATTTTTGATCAAGGGGCAAGCGGCCTTTGATATGAGTATCTATGATAAGTCTCATCTGGTCAGTACAGTTTTGCAGGATACTGATGGGCAGTTTATCGGTCTGTCTGTGGCAGAAGATTTGGCTTTTGCTCTAGAAAATGATGTAACAAGTTTAGAAGAGATGAAAAGCCGTGTTCATAAATGGGCTGAAAAGCTGGACCTTCTTTCTTTACTGTCTCAGCGTCCTCAGGATTTGTCAGGTGGACAAAAGCAGCGGGTCAGTCTGGCTGGTGTCTTGATTGATGAGAGTCCGATTCTTTTGTTTGATGAGCCACTTGCCAATCTGGATCCCAAGTCAGGTCAGGATATTATCGAATTGATTGATCAGATTCATAAGGAGGAGGGGACGACGACTCTTATTATCGAGCACCGTTTGGAGGATGTTCTGCATCGCCCTGTGGATCGGATTGTCTTGATAAACGATGGTCGTATTCTCTTTAATGGGTGCCCTGACCAGTTACTGGCGACTGATTTATTGACACAAAATGGAATTCGAGAACCCCTTTATCTAACCACTCTCCGTCAATTGGGTGTGGATTTGGTCAAGGAAGAACAATTAGCAGATCTGGATAACTTGTCTATCTCAAAAGGTCAGGTTCAGTTGCAGAATGAACTGGCAAAAGAAACCCCAGAATTGCAGTCACTCTTTAGACTAGAGGACGTGTCTTTTTCTTATGATGATAGACCGATTTTAAAATCAATTTATTTAGATATTAAAAAGGGTGAAAAGATTGCTATTGTCGGAAAAAATGGAGCAGGGAAATCAACCCTTGCCAAGGCCTTAAGTAGCTTTATTCAGACGGAAGGCTACTATCTTTGGGCAGAACAGGATATAAAAGGAGATTCTGTTGCAGAGCGGGCGGAACGAGTAGGCTATGTGCTGCAAAATCCTAATCAAATGATTTCAACCAATATGATTTTTGATGAGGTGGCTCTGGGACTTCGTTTGCGAGGTGTGGACGAGCAGGAAATTGAAACGAGAGTCTATGAAACCTTGAAAATCTGTGGTCTCTATGAATTCCGTAATTGGCCCATTTCTGCCCTGTCGTTTGGACAGAAAAAACGTGTCACTATTGCTTCAATTTTGGTCTTGGGGGCTGAAATTATCCTCTTAGATGAACCAACTGCAGGTCAAGACCAGAAGAACTATACTGAGATTATGGAATTTCTTGAAGAACTGCATCAAAAAGGTCATACTATTGTCATGATTACCCATGATATGCAATTGATGCTGGATTATTCAGACCGGGCCCTTGTCATGGTGGATGGGGAATTGATTGCCGATATTGATCCAGCTAGTCTTTTGAGTAATCCTGAGTTGTTAGTAAAAGCCAACCTAAAAGAAACTTCAATCTTTAACTTGGCCAAGAAACTAGACGTGGATCCACTTGCTTTAACGGCATTTTACAAAGAAAGGAGAGAAGGATGCAAGCTAAATTAATTGGTTACCAGCATAGAGATACTGTAATTCATCGCTTGTCAGGAGCTGGTAAACTCCTCTTTTTCATCCTTGTATCATTGGCGGCCATGATTAGCTATGATACCAGGCTGCTTGTTCTGATTGCCATCTTTTCGGTCTTTCTCCTCTATTTGTCAGAAATCCGTTTTAAAGATGTTTCCTTTGTAGCCGTTTTTGCGACGGTATTTGCCGTTTTAAACGTTTTGATGGTCTATCTCTTTTCTCCCGAGTATGGGGTTGGACTTTACGGAGAGAGAAGTGTGATTTGGCAGGGAATCGGTGCCTACACTCTGACCAGTCAAGAGCTCTTTTATCTGCTAAATCTGGCTATTAAGTACCTTTGCACTATTCCTCTGGCTATTATCTTTTTGATGACAACCCACCCTAGTCAGTTTGCTTCCAGTTTAAATCAAATTGGTGTGCCTTACAAGATTGCCTATTCAGTCAGCCTGACCTTGCGCTATATTCCAGATTTGCAGGAAGAATTCTTTACCATCAAGATGTCTCAGGAAGCGCGTGGGATGGAATTATCCAAGAAAGCTTCTCTTATGCAACGAATCAAAGGCAATCTGCGCATTATTACTCCCTTGATTTTTAGTTCGCTAGAACGTATTGATACTATAGCTACAGCTATGGAGCTTCGGCGCTTTGGAAAAGAGAAAAAGCGCACTTGGTATAGTTATCAGGCCTTGAAAAAAGGAGACTATCTTACTTTGCTCTTGGCAGCCTTGTTTTTAGTAGCTAGTTTACTACTTATCTTGCAGAATCAGGGACGATTTTATAACCCTTGGAAATAGCTTGAAAAAATTGAAAAAATCAAGTCGTTTCTATTGACAATGATTCTGAAAGTGTTATACTAAGAAAGTAGTTTCGCTGATTTACTTCAAACCTGTTGTGAGGTAAGTTAACGATGCCTTAACCACGCTGTTTGCTGAGCTTGACTCCGGGCAGTGTGGCTATTTTTTTGCAATGGTGAAAGGAAGCAAGTCATGACAAATCACATTGTATTATTTGAACCTCAAATTCCACAAAATACAGGCAATATCGCGCGTACTTGCGCTGCGACCAATTCTCCCCTCCACATCATCAAGCCCATGGGCTTTCCTATTGATGACCGCAAGATGAAGCGAGCTGGATTGGATTATTGGGATAAACTAGAGATTTATTTTTACGAGAGTTTGGATGATTTCATGTCTCAGATGCAAGGAAAACTTTATCTGATTTCGAAATTCGCTGAGAAAGTATATTCTGAGGTGGATTTATCGACTAACGAAGACCATTATTTTCTCTTTGGACGTGAAGACAAGGGCTTGCCTGAGGACTTTATGCGAGAACATCCTGAGAAAGCTCTCCGTATTCCTATGAATGATGAACATGTCCGCAGTCTCAATGTGTCTAATACCGTCTGCATGATTGTCTATGAGGCTCTCCGCCAGCAGAACTTTGCAGGTCTTGAGCTCGTCCATACCTATGAAGTGGATAAATTGAAATAAAAAATGAAAATGAACAAAATGCTTGCGCTTGCAAGCGTTTTTTGTTATGATAAAAGAGTCTTCAGGGCAGGGTGAAATTCCCGACCGGCGGTAAATTTGACTATCTATTTTAGTTTTCTCGTCGTTGTCTTGTCTCGATATACTTTAAGTATTATCTTCGACTGCGACGCCTAGATAAATCTAAAATATCTTAGCCAAATAAGTCCGCGAGCGCAAGCTGATGTGGTGAGATTCCACAACCGACAGTATAGTCTGGATGGGAGAAGACGAAAGAATAGCTTTGTCTGTTCTGATAGATTTATAGCTAGATTGTAACCGCTTGCTTGAATTTCCTTAATAGAGTGAGAGGGAACTTTTGGGATATAAAAAGATAGAATAGATAGAGGAATCCTTTCTAACTTCTTCTGATTTTATAGAAAATTGGAGGAACCTGTTATGACAAACACACGTCGACTTTCGACCATTGCGATTTTATCAGCCATCTCATTTGTGCTGATGTACTTTGACTTTCCGCTTTTACCAGCGGCGTCCTTCCTCAAGATCGAATTTAGTATCTTGCCAGTCCTTGTGGGCTTGGTGGTCATGGATTTGCCTGCTGCTCTAGGAGTTCTCTTGCTTCGCTCACTCTTGAAACTGCTTCTTAACAGTCAGGGAGTGAATACTTACATTGGTTTGCCAATGAATATCGTAGCTTTGGGAGTTTTTGTCATCGTATTTGCTTTGATTTGGAAAAAGGAACGGACAACCCTTCGTTTCCTACTAGGCTCTCTAGCTGGGACTATTGGTTTAACCGTGGCTATGTTGGTTCTCAATTATGTTTATGCTGTTCCTTTGTACGCTAAGTTTGCTAACTTTGATATTGGAAAAATTTTGGGACTTTCCAACTACCTAATGACCATGGTATTACCTTTTAACTTGATTGAAGGAGTAATCTTTTCCGTTTCATTCTGGTTGTTGTATATTCTCTTGAAACCAACTTTAAAACATTATGAGAGATAAACAAACATTTTTAATGAAGGGCAGTTTTGCCCTTTTACTTTTCGTTATTCTTGGCTATATGGTCAAATTTTACCCTGAAACGCTGGTCGGTTTTGACCAACCGATTCAGACTGCAGTTCGAGGAGACTTGCCAGATTATTTGACTATTCTTTTCCGAGCCATCACACGCTTGATTGATATTCCAGTGATTATCACTTGGGTTGTCATTACAGCTTTTGTCTTTTATCGTAAGCGGTGGAAGATAGAAAGTTTCTTCATGCTGGGAAATCTGGCTTTGGCAGGTCTTTTAATCGTGACCTTTAAAAATATTTACCAGCGCCCACGACCAGCTATTTTACACTTGGTTGAGGAGAAGGGGTTTTCCTTTCCAAGCGGCCATTCTCTGGCTGTAACCTTGATGGTAGGTTTTCTGATTGTCATTCTCAGTCAACGGATTAAAGATCGGGTCTGGAGAAAAATCGTGCAAATTATCCTTGCTTTCTACCTAGTCAGTGTGCTGGTATCAAGGGTTTATCTGGGAGTTCACTATCCATCAGACGTTCTTGCCAGTCTCTGTGTCGGCTTGGGAGTCTTGTTTATCGAATTTCCCTTCTATGACAAGCTACGCTTCCAATGGCGATTTAAAGGCAAACAGAAGTGAGTATCAAATTCCTTTGAGGAGAAAGAAATGAAAGTCAATATAGCAGATCTTCATCCGACTCAACTATACTTATCAAAAAAGAAGTTGCAAGATATTCAGATGCTTTATCAGTCTGTAGAACTAAACAATGTTGATCCAATTAGTATTCTTGCATTTGGAAATTGCTTATTGATTACAGATGGGCATCACAGGGCTTATCAGGCTTTATTGGCAGGTCAGGATACGATTTCTGCTGAGTGGGATAGAGATGGTGGTGATGAACTATATCATCTCTATGCGCAAGCCTGCGAAGAAAGAAAAATCTACTCTGTTCTGGATTTAAAAAATCATATCTTAGCTCAAGATGAGTATGAAGCAAAGTGGTATAACTGGTGTGATGGTTTTAATCAAGCAGCAACTCTTTTGTTGAAAAGGAAAGCAGATGAAACGGATTTTACAAATAGATAATGCACTGCGTCTTGTTCCTTATTATAAGGTCAATCATTGTGAAGAAGCTTTTGCTTGGTATCAGGATGTGAACTTGGTTCACCTCGTAGATGGTGTGAAGAGACCTTATAGTCAAGCAACTTTGGAAGCTATGTATTCCCATTTGGATCAGCATGGTGAACTTTTTTGGATTGAAGTCAAGGAGAAGGGAGAATGGTTTCCAATTGGTGATGTTACACTATCTCAGGATAATCTCCCCATTGTAATTGGGAATCCCTCTTACCAACATCGAGGACTTGGAAAAAAGATTCTAAGTGCTTTGATTGAATTGGCTCGAGTAAAAGGATGGAAAGAATTGAGAGTCAAGGAAATCTACACCTACAATCATGTTTCTAGGAGGTGTTTCAAGTCGCTTGGATTTGTGGAAAATGGAGCAACAGAAAAAGGAATGAGTTTTATATTGAAATTAATCTAATCTAACTTGTTTTTTAACTCAAAATCTGATAAACTATGTAGTAATTGAATAGAAATCTGCAAGACTAGTAACTCAAGGGAAGTATATCAGGGAGGAGAGCCGTGACTGCAAGCTCTTTATATGAAAGCTGGGTGAATTCACTTGCGCATGGATTTAGAAATGAAGGTCTGACTTGTCAGATGAAAACGGATGGTACCGCGTGTCAACGCTCCGAGTGGAGTTTTTGGCATGTGGTTTTCTTTTTATCTACGAGAGACTGATGGAGGAATTATGTCAACTATTGAAGAACAATTAAAAGCGCTTCGCGAAGAAACGCTGGCTAGCTTGAAGCAGATTACTGCTGAAAATGAAAAAGAGATGCAAGACTTGCGTGTCTCTGTCCTTGGTAAAAAGGGTTCGCTTACGGAGATTCTTAAAGGAATGAAAGATGTTTCTGCTGAGATGCGTCCAATCATCGGGAAACATGTCAATGAAGCGCGCGATGTCTTGACAGCAGCCTTTGAAGAAACAGCTAAGCTCTTGGAAGAAAAGAAAGTCGCGGCTCAACTTGCTAGCGAGAGCATTGATGTGACACTTCCAGGTCGTCCTGTTGCGACTGGTCACCGTCATGTCCTCACACAAACCAGTGAGGAAATCGAAGATATTTTCATTGGGATGGGTTACCAAGTAGTGGATGGTTTTGAAGTAGAGCAAGACTACTATAACTTTGAACGTATGAACCTTCCAAAAGACCACCCAGCTCGTGATATGCAGGATACTTTCTATATCACAGAAGAAATCTTGCTCCGTACCCACACGTCTCCGGTGCAGGCGCGTGCTATGGATGCCCATGATTTCTCTAAAGGTCCTTTGAAAATGATCTCACCAGGGCGTGTGTTCCGTCGTGATACGGACGATGCGACCCACAGTCACCAGTTCCACCAAATTGAAGGCTTGGTTGTTGGGAAAAATATCTCTATGGCTGATCTTCAAGGAACCCTTCAGTTGATTGTGCAAAAAATGTTCGGTGAAGAGCGTCAGATCCGTCTGCGTCCATCTTACTTCCCATTCACAGAGCCATCTGTTGAGGTGGATGTTTCTTGCTTCAAGTGTGGTGGAGAAGGCTGTAACGTATGTAAGAAAACAGGTTGGATCGAAATTATGGGTGCCGGTATGGTTCACCCACGTGTCCTTGAAATGAGTGGTATCGATGCGACTGTTTACTCTGGATTTGCCTTTGGTCTTGGACAAGAGCGTGTAGCCATGCTCCGTTATGGAATCAACGATATCCGTGGATTCTACCAAGGAGATGTCCGCTTCTCAGAACAGTTTAAATAATGATTAGAAAAGTAAAAATGTCAGATGTTGAGGTGTTGGCTAAAATAGCCAAACAAACCTTTCGTGAAACATTTGCTCATGATAATACGGAAGAGCAGTTACAGGAATACTTTGAAGAGGCTTATAGTCTGAAAACTTTATCAACTGAGTTGGAAAATCCTGACTCCGAAACCTATTTTATTATGCATGAAGAGGAGATAGCTGGTTTTCTCAAAGTCAACTGGGGAAGTGCTCAGACTGAGAGAGAATTAGAGGATGCTTTTGAAATTCAACGCCTCTATGTGCTACAAAAATTCCAAGGATTTGGACTAGGTAAGCAACTGTTTGAATTTGCTCTTGAACTTGCTACAAAAAATAGTTTTTTCTGGGCTTGGCTAGGTGTTTGGGAGCATAATACAAAAGCTCAAGCGTTTTATAATCGATATGGTTTTGAAAAATTTAGCCAACATCATTTTATGGTTGGTCAAAAAGTAGATACGGATTGGTTACTGAGAAAGAAATTAAGGTAAGAAGATGATTCTTCTATTGAAATGATAGGAAAGGAAAAGAACTAGAGTGACAACTGTCATTCTGGAAAACTAAATTATGCTTGTATCTTATAAATGGTTAAAAGAATTGGTGGACATTGATGTGCCATCACAAGAGTTGGCTGAAAAAATGTCAACTACAGGGATCGAGGTAGAAGGTGTCGAATCACCTGCTGCTGGTCTCTCAAAAATTGTCGTCGGTGAGGTCTTGTCTTGCGAAGATGTGCCAGAAACTCACCTCCATGTTTGTCAGGTTAACGTTGGAGAAGAAGAAGCCCGTCAAATCGTTTGTGGTGCCCCAAATGTGCGTGCTGGCATCAAGGTTATGGTGGCTCTTCCAGGAGCTCGTATCGCTGACAACTACAAAATCAAAAAAGGGAAAATCCGCGGTCTTGAGTCACTTGGAATGATCTGTTCACTTGGCGAATTGGGAATTTCTGACTCAGTTGTGCCTAAGGAATTCGCAGATGGCATCCAAATCTTGCCAGAAGATGCTGTTCCAGGTGAGGAAGTCTTCTCATATCTAGACTTGGATGATGAAATCATCGAACTGTCTATCACACCAAACCGTGCGGACGCTCTTTCTATGCGTGGAGTAGCTTACGAAGTTGCAGCCATCTATGACAAGGCGGTCAACTTTAAAGAATTTACTCTTTCAGAAACTGACCAAGCTGCAGCAGATGCTCTTTCTGTGGGCATTGAGACAGACAAGGCGCCTTACTATGCAGCTCGTATCTTGGACAATGTTACTATCGCACCAAGTCCACAATGGTTGCAAAACCTTCTCATGAACGAAGGCATCCGTCCTATTAACAACGTAGTGGACGTGACCAACTACATCCTGCTTTACTTTGGTCAGCCTATGCATGCTTTTGACTTGGACACTTTTGAAGGAAATGACATTCGTGTGCGTGAAGCGCGTGCTGGTGAAAAATTGGTGACCTTGGACGATGAAGAACGTGACTTGGACGTGAATGACCTAGTCATCACTGTCGCAGACAAGCCAGTAGCCCTTGCAGGTGTCATGGGTGGTCAAGCAACAGAAATCTCTGAAAAGTCTAGTCGTGTCGTCCTTGAAGCTGCAGTCTTCAACGGAAAATCAATCCGTAAGACCAGCGGTCGTCTTAACCTTCGTTCTGAGTCGTCTTCTCGCTTTGAAAAAGGTATCAATGTGGCAACTGTTAACGAAGCCCTTGATGCGGCGGCTAGCATGATTGCAGAACTTGCAGGTGCGACGGTGCGTAAGGGAATCATTTCAGCAGGCCAGCTTGATACTTCAGATGTGGAGGTTTCTTCGACTCTTTCAGACGTTAATCGTGTCCTTGGTACGGAACTTTCATATGCTGATGTCGAAGATGTCTTCCGTCGTCTTGGCTTTGGCCTTTCTGGAAATGCAGATAGCTTTACAGTCAGCGTCCCACGTCGCCGTTGGGATATCACAATCGAGGCAGACCTCTTTGAAGAAATCGCTCGTATCTATGGTTATGACCGCTTGCCAACCAGCCTTCCAAAAGATGATGGTACAGCTGGTGAATTGACAGCCACACAAAAACTCCGCCGCCAAGTTCGTACCATCGCTGAAGGGGCAGGTTTGACAGAAATCATCACCTACGCTCTGACAACGCCTGAAAAAGCAGTTGAGTTTACAGCTCAACCAAGTAACCTTACTGAACTTATATGGCCAATGACTGTGGATCGTTCTGTCCTCCGTCAAAATATGATTTCTGGTATCCTTGATACGGTGGCTTATAACGTAGCTCGTAAGAATAAAAACTTGGCCCTTTACGAGATTGGGAAAGTCTTTGAACAAACAGGTAATCCAAAAGAAGAACTTCCAAATGAAATCAACAGCTTTGCCTTTGCCTTGACAGGCTTGGTTGCTGAAAAAGATTTCCAAACAGCAGCAGTTCCAGTTGATTTCTTCTATGCTAAAGGAATCCTTGAGGCCCTCTTTGCTCGTTTGGGACTCCAAGTAACCTATACGGCAACATCTGAAATCGCTAGCCTTCACCCAGGACGTACAGCCGTGATTTCACTCGGTGACCAAGTTCTTGGTTTCCTTGGCCAAGTGCATCCAGTCACTGCTAAGGCTTACGATATTCCAGAAACGTATGTAGCTGAGCTTAACCTTTCAGCCATCGAAGCTGCCCTTCAACCAGCTACTCCATTTGTGGAAATTACTAAATTCCCAGCAGTTAGCCGTGACGTTGCCCTCCTTCTCAAGGCAGAAGTGACTCACCAAGAAGTTGTGGACGCTATCCAAGCTGCAGGAGTGAAACGTTTGACAGATATCAAACTCTTTGACGTCTTCTCAGGTGAAAAATTGGGACTTGGTATGAAGTCAATGGCCTATAGCTTGACCTTCCAAAATCCAGAAGACAGCTTAACGGACGAAGAAGTCGCACGCTACATGGAAAAAATCCAAGCGTCTCTTGAAGAAAAAGTCAATGCAGAAGTGCGTTAACTTATCAATCCATCCTTCGGGGTGGATTTTTGCTTTTCAAATAACAATTCAGGATCAAAAATAGACAGTTGAGGAACAGAGAAGATAAATTGGAGTTTACCAGTGTATAATATACTCATAACTCAAAGTACTCTAAGATTTTTTACTAAAATGAGGATGAAAAAAATGGACAGAAATCATTGTAAATGCTATCAAAAAGGAGTATAATGAGTGCAAGACATTTCGGAGGTGAAAGATGCTAGAAGTAAGAAGTCTAGAGAAAAGTTTTGGACCCAAGCAAGTTTTGTTTGGTATTGACTTTCAAGCGCGACCAGGTCGTATTTTGGGATTAGTCGGGAAAAATGGTGCTGGGAAGACAACGATTTTCCACAGTATTTTGAAGTTTTTAGAATATCAAGGAGAAATCAGTCTGGATGGTCAGGATATTCGTCAGGAAACCTACGCTCGGATTGGCTATCTGCCTGAAGAACGCAGTCTCATGCCTAAATTGACAGTCCTTGAACAAGTTCGCTACTTGGCGACTCTAAAAGGTATGGATGCCAAGGAGGTCAAGGAAAAACTCCCTCAATGGATGAAGAAGTTGGAAGTGAAAGGAAAGCTGACAGATAAAATTAAGAGTCTGTCAAAAGGAAATCAGCAGAAGATTCAGCTCATTATTACTCTGATTCATGAGCCAGACTTGATTATCCTGGATGAGCCTTTCAGTGGATTGGACCCAGTCAATACAGAATTGCTCAAACAAGTCATTTTTCAGGAAAAAGAGCGTGGGGCAACCATTATCTTTTCTGATCATGTCATGACCAACGTCGAGGAACTTTGTGACGATATTCTGATGATTCGAGATGGCCGTGTGGTCTTGCATGGACCAGTTCAGGATGTTCGCAATCAATACGGGAAAACGCGTCTCTTTGTTTCAAGTGAACGAAGTAAGGAAGAATTGGAAAAACTTCCTCATGTTAAACAGGTGAGCTTGACCAAGCAAGGCAGTTGGAAATTGATTTTGGAGGATGAGAGCGCTGGCAGGGAACTCTTCCCAATCTTGACTCAGGGGCAATATATCGCAACCTTTGACCAGCAAGCACCAACAATCGATGAAATCTTTAAACTAGAATCAGGGGTGGAAGTATGAGAAATATGTGGGTTGTAATGAAGGAAACCTATCTTCGACATGTCAAATCGTGGAGTTTCTTCTTTATGGTGATTTCACCATTCTTGTTTATCGGTCTCTCTGGAGGAATTGGCTATCTCCAAGGCTCTTCAATGGCTAAAAATGATAAAGTGGCAGTAGTGACAACAGTGCCGTCTGTAGCAGAAGGACTGAAGAATGTAAATGGTGTTAACTTTGACTATAAAGACGAAGCAAGTGCCAAAGAAGCGATTAAAGATGAAAAATTAAAAGGCTATCTGACTATTGATCAAGAAGATAGTGTTCTAAAGGCAGTTTATCATGGCGAAACATCGCTTGAAAATGGAATTAAATTTGAGGTTACAGGTACACTCAATGAACTACAAAATCAGCTTAATCGTTCAACGGCCTCCTTGTCTCAAGAGCAGGAAAAACGCTTAGCGCAGACAGTTCAATTCACAGAAAAGATTGATGAAGCCAAGGAAAACAAAAAAATTGTTCAAACCATTGCGGCCGCAGGGCTTGGTTTCTTCCTTTATATGATTTTGATTACCTATGCTAGTGTCACTGCTCAGGAAGTGGCTAGCGAGAAAGGAACCAAAATTATGGAGGTGGTCTTCTCTAGTATCCGAGCTAGTCATTATTTCTACGCTCGCATGCTGGCTCTGCTTCTTGTGATTTTGACCCATATTGGTATTTACGTCGTGGGTGGACTTGCTGCCATTCTTCTCTTTAAAGACCTACCAATCTTGGCACAATCTGGTATTTTAAACCATATAGGAGAGGCTTTCTCGCTCAACACCTTATTGTTTGTCTTGGTTAGCCTCTTTATGTACGTTGTTTTAGCAGCCTTCCTAGGTTCTATGGTTTCTCGTCCTGAGGACTCAGGAAAAGCCTTGTCGCCTTTGATGATTTTGATTATAGGTGGTTTTTTTGGAGTGACAGCTCTAGGTGCAGCTGGTGACAATCTCATCTTGAAGATTGGTTCATATATTCCCTTTATTTCGACCTTCTTCATGCCATTTAGAGCCATTAATGGCTATGCAAATGGGTTAGAAGCTTGGATTTCGCTTGCGATTACGATTGCTTTTGCAGTAACTGCAACAGTCTTTATCGGACGTATGTATGCTAGTCTCGTTTTGCAGACAGATGATTTAGGTCCTTGGAAAACCTTTAAACGTGCCTTATCTTATAAATAGAAGAGCCTCGCGAAAGCGAGGTTTTTTAGAGACAAAAAGAGTGGAATTTAGAAAAATATTTTTCATATCTATTGACTTTTAGGGGTGAAATTTGGTATGATAGTAGGCGGTATTGTTTACCCCATTTGAAAGGCCCCGGAACCTTCCAAATACTTTTCGATGGGAAGGAACACCCATCACCGTAAACAAAAATCGAACTATATATAGGAGAAATCATGAACAAAACAACATTTATGGCTAAACCAGGCCAAGTTGAACGTAAATGGTACGTAGTTGACGCAACTGATGTACCACTTGGACGTCTTTCTGCAGTAGTTGCTAGCGTACTTCGCGGAAAAAACAAACCAACATTTACACCACACACTGATACAGGTGACTTTGTAATTGTTATCAATGCTGAAAAAGTTAAATTGACTGGTAAAAAAGCAACTGATAAAATCTACTACACTCACTCAAACCACCCAGGTGGATTGAAACAAATCTCTGCAGGTGAACTTCGTTCTAAAAATGCAGTACGTTTGATTGAGAAATCAGTTAAAGGTATGCTTCCACACAATACTCTTGGACGCGCTCAAGGTATGAAGTTGAAAGTATTTGTTGGAGCTGAGCACACTCACGCTGCACAACAACCAGAAGTTCTTGACATTTCAGGACTTATCTAAGGAAAGGAACAATAAAGTATGTCACAAGCACAATATGCAGGTACTGGACGTCGTAAAAACGCTGTTGCACGCGTTCGCCTTGTTCCAGGAACTGGTAAAATCACTGTTAACAAAAAAGATGTTGAAGAGTACATCCCACACGCTGACCTTCGTCTTGTCATCAACCAACCGTTCGCAGTTACTTCAACTGTAGGTTCATACGACGTTTTCGTTAACGTTGTAGGTGGTGGATACGCTGGTCAATCAGGAGCTATCCGTCACGGTATCGCTCGTGCCCTTCTTCAAGTAGACCCAGACTTCCGCGATTCATTGAAACGTGCAGGACTTCTTACACGTGACTCACGTAAAGTTGAACGTAAGAAACCAGGTCTTAAGAAAGCTCGTAAAGCATCACAATTCTCAAAACGTTAATCAATACGATTATATCAACGTTTCAAAGCACTCAAAGGTTTGCCCTATGGGTGCTTTTTTCTATACTTTCTAAAAAAGTTTGCCCTAAAATTTGCCCTAAAATTACCCTACTTATTTTTAAGATGTTGGTAGGCAACTTGTCCAGCAGATAATGGAACTATGTTTGAAGTATTAACATAAGTCTTAGTTGTAACGGTATCGCTATGAGTTAATGCTTCAGAAATGGCTTCTAAGCTCATTCCTGCTTTTTTAGCAAGTGTCGCTCCTGTATGTCGTAATTTATGAGGTGTAGCGTGTTTTAACTTTGGGTGTCGTCTTTTAACAGAGTTCATTTTGTTATTGAGATAATCAACGTGTAGAGGGCTATTTACATTACCTTTCGTATCTATATAGGTAAAGACTAGTTGATCGGATGTTTGCATTATACCAAATTTCGCTAACTCATATTTCTGCTGTTTTTTCCATTCTGAAAGAAGTGATACAAGATAACTAGGAATTGAAAAAATCGTTTTCTTATTTCCTTTTGTTGACTTTACATTCTTATATTTGTCAAGTGCATGCCTTAAGTCAATTTGAGCGTTTTCTAAGTCTATGTTTTTCCAATGTAGGGCATAGGATTCAGATTTTCTATCGCTCAAAATAAAGGTTGTAAAGAATAGGACATAATCTTTTAGTGATAATTTATCGTTCTCTAAATCTTCTCTAAAAGCATCAAACCAATCTTGTAATTCTTCACTAGATAGATACAGGTCGTCCTCATTTTTGGAGTCTTGGAGTTTTAGCTTTTTGGTAGCTTTAATTCGCTTAATTGTCTTGGATAATCGATTTGATTCTATGTACTCTAATTCCTCAGCCCAATCGAAAATTGAGTTTACATAGCTTCGAATAACCTTGAAATTAGCATACTCTTCAGCTTTCGCAGTCATTAAGTTTAGTACGACTTGCTTATTCTGGTTCAGAAAATTGATTGAATAATTACCGAACATTGGTAAGATATGCTTTCTGAAAACAGTTTCAGTATTATCAATAGTAACCTGTGTTGGAGGCTTAGTTGTCGAAGTTGTTTGACCAGCTTTGTATGAATCCCACCAAATATTATTAAAGAACTCAGAGAAAAGAATATCACTAGTTTTAGAGAGTAGGATATCCTCTCCATTTTCAAGTTGATGTATCTTAGTTAAAATTTCTAGTTCAGCTTCTTTAGCCTCCTTTCTTGTTTTATAGCGTTTAACAAAGTGATTTCCTTTAATCCCCATTTTAGGTCGGATTTCTTTAGGTATATACACTTTAAGATTGTAAGTGTTACTACTTGTTTTTGTAACTGTCATGATGTTCTCCTTTTACGAGTCAGGATATATCATTAGAGATATTATAGCATAGCTTTTCTACAAAGCCACTTATCAATTTCATTTTTATTGAAACGTACAGTCTTACCAATTTTAATAACGGGTAGCCCTTTTTGTATCCAGCCATCTAATGTATTGTTAGATATCCCTAGATATTTGCAAGTTTGCCCCTTGTTAAGGTAAGGACTATCTAAACCTAAATCTTCTTTGAAATGAGAAATTTCGTTTTGCAAGAGATTAGTAATCATCGACTGTATTTCTTGAACTTGTTCTGTTGGTAGAATAACTTGCATTTTTTCCTTACTCCTTACTTAACTTTATTTTTTTGTATTTGACTTTATTGTCAATTAAGTGTCCTTTTCGAAATACTTTGCTAATATAGTTGCTTTCATATAGGATATATTCATTCTTAACAAGGCTATCTAAGGATTCACTTGTAAATAATTTTATCTCTTCAGGCTTTTGTAAATTACGAGAAGAATAAAAAGCCTTCTTTCCTAGACTCTCTAATAATTCCTGTCCTATGCCTTTTTCCATATATTTTCCAACATAACGACCAGCATTAGAAGAATCATCTAAGTTATGTAGTTTGTTTATCCGAACTGCACCTAACCCCCAAATTGTCAGTAATTCTTTATGAGGGATAAAAGGAAATGAAAAAAGGAGAATGTGTGCATGCCACGCTCCCCTTTTTTGTCGTTCTAATACTGCAATATATTTAATAAGTCTTTTTTTGGAATGGTATATGTGATAGTTTAAACGTTTAATAAATTTATCAAAAAGTAAATTAAACTCATATCTGTTTTGTATATTTTCTTTAGTTGTAAGGGTAAGGAAACTAGTTCTTTCATCAAAATTTGTATCTATTAGGCGTTGAAGTTTCCATTTAGAATTTTTACGAGTGTTAGAAATTCTTTTTATTCGTTCATCTTGTTCAGCAGTTGTGAGTTCTTCAAAAGTTCTACGTTTCTTCTTTTCTTTTAGTGAAATGTGTTCTTCATCAATTTGAGTAGTATCATTTGAAAAAATTGGAGATTCGTATTCCCATATTTCAAGGTACGAAGAAGTTCGGATAATTTTGCGATTGTAAGTCACAAAATCATCTCCTTTTCTCGTAATGTTTGCTTATATAATAAATAAACTAGGAGAAGCAAAGCTCCTCCATACTTCTATCATGTGTTTCTAAGCATCGCTCTGCTAAACACGCTTCCAGCTTGCCGACTTCCAGTCGGCAGTTTCGCTTAGTCACATGATGAGAAGTAGTAGTTAAATTTGAGGTTTAGGTAATTGTTTTAATGTTTGGTCTGTAGCCCAGTCAGTTGAAATGATTTCAAGATGTCCTTGGTCATAAACGAGCAAATCTCCGTTACCAATAAATTGATATTTATTATCTTTGTCAATATATAATGAAAAAGTATCTATACCAATAACATTTTTAGAAATATCGATAGATTCTTTAGGGGTATGTCCAACAATTTGTTTAGGGTAGTTGTGATTAGGGATTAGCTCTAGTTCTCTAAAATGAGCCCATAAAGGAGAACCCCCAAGAGCTTCCCCACCACGCATTGGTCCTATTGTATAAGCTAGAATATCTAATTCTTCTTCATGCTCTTTGGTATAGGGGGAAAAATGCCATTTTTGAGGATCAAATATTTGATTGAAACCAGCGTGACTGACTAAATAATCATCTAGTTGATAAGCCACTTGTAATTTTAAATCCTGCAACAATCCTTGAACTGCGAAAAACACTTCTAAATTTTGAATTGAGAAAGGAGCTTGATCTCCCAGTAAATAATAAGCATCATGATTACCTATAAGATTAATTACCTCTATTCCGTTTTGCTCTTTATCTATTTTCCAAGAGTATAAAAAAGTGAGATCTTTGGCATATAGTTGGATATTGTTAGTTTGTCCATGTAAATCAACATAATCACCAAGAAAAATGACTCTTTTAATATTATGTGTTTGGATAATCCTGTCAACAATAGGTAAAATTAGTTGAGATTTTAAATGTAAGTCGCCAATTAATAATGTCTTCATATAGATTCCCCTCTTTATTTTTGATATTAGTCTAAGAATAGAATTAAATTATACCATTTTTTTTAGGATGTTATTTAATATTGATAGGATTTTGTAACTGTATCATAGCAGATAACAGGTATTGTTTTGCTATGATACACATCGCCGTCAATGAAGTAATGATTTTTACCATCAAAGTAAATCTTACCCTGATAAGTTTTATCTTTAGCTACTTCCCAAGAAGCAATCTGACCAGAAACAATATCTTTAAAAAATCCACCAGTGGTAATAGGAAATTTATTTGTAAACATCTCTGAACTCGTTAGGTCTTTCCAAAGCTTGCCAGCTTCTTCATCAATACCAGCATGAACAAAAATTTGGGTATCAGTTTCATAATAGCGTTTATCCCTATATCGTTTTTTAAACCAGTTTATGAATGGGTTGAACTTGATATTATTTTTAATTTCATTTCTAACACCTGCTTCAAAGTTGTTAACATTAGATTTTAAAATATAGGTCAATTCCTCTGGAGAGAAGAAACTTTTTATTGTTTCCGAAAATGAAGAAGAAGTAGGATTTTCTAAAATCAACCAATCATAAAACCATTCTTCGTGATTTCCTAAAAGAGTAATAATTTGATTAGGATGAAGTTCCTCAAGCTCAATTATTTTGGAAATAACTTGAAAAGATTGATGTCCATTGTCAATATAGTCTCCGATTAAAATAAGACGATTATTTTTATCAGATAAATCTACTTTACTGAGAGCGAATAGGAACTCATCTAGGTGACCATGTATATCAGATATTGCAAAAAGTTTAGCCATAAATAGTATCACCGAATTATTTAGAAATAGGGACTACATCGTTACAAGAAAACCATAAATTTCCGTTAAATTGTCCAACTGTTAAATTAGATAATTTAATGGGGCATGTTTTTTTATCTGATAATAATTGAGGAGTAGCCGTAGGAGATAACGTATTAACTTTTATCTGAATCATTTCCATAAAGAAATCAGAATCCTCATCTTGAATTGAAACATTAAGACGTAGTGCTACAGGTTTATTTGTTTCTCTGTCCAGAACTTCTGTATATCCTTTTACTGCCACGAATTTATTTCCCAATAATTCTGGTTTAAGAAAATCGTTAATTTTCATATAATACCTCGTTTCTTTTTGTCATCGCTTAAGCGATGAGGAATAGATATTTTTGCTGAAAATCTATTGAATTTAAGCAAAAATATCTATTGAAATTATTTTGACTTTGTTATGTATAATTGTAGTTCTTTTATAAAATCGAATTGTGTTGTATCAAGATAAGGGCTTTCCCAATATTGAGCTTTTTCTTTCCCTGAGCCTTGCATATAAAGATATCCTGCTCCTTTTTCTTCAATAGATTTAAACTTATCAGGTGTAGCTGAGCCAAAGACCATGCGGTATCCCTCTATTGAGTTTGCTCCTAAAGCTATTCTTAGTCCTAAATTATCTCTAAGATCAGTGTTTAAAGTTTCAGATCTCATTTGTTGAGCAGATATAAGAATAAATACTCCTGCTTGTCGCCCTAGTAGGATAATTTGTTTGATACCGTCCATTACTTCGGTGATAACTTCTTTAGATTTTTTATCTGTTACTGAAGCTTGAAATGCTCCCATTTCATCAAATATAAGCCATACTGGCTTAAAGCCATGGTCAGTAAAATTTGAGCCGTATTGAAAGTTATCACGCATATATTGGTATCGTTCTTGCATTTCTTCAACTACTAAACGGATAATCCGAGCAATATTATTTGGTGTGGTTGCTACATATTTATCGCTTAAATAATGAGATAAACTACCTAAATCACTGTTCTTGGGATCTGCAATATATAGTGTTGAGTTTCTTTTAAGAAGTTCAATAATTAAGAAAGATATAAATATAGATTTTCCACTACCTGTACCGCCTGAAACTAAAATATGAGGACATTTTATAGGATTATAAGTTATATCATATCCTAAGTCTATATCAAGATTATCTATCTCTTTTTTATGACTGTGAGTTGATAATATTAGTCTATCAGGTTTCTTGTAATAAAAGTGATATTCCACAATATTAGGATGAGTAATTTTTTCTTCTAGTTCAAGTTCTAGAACTCCAGCTAATACATCATCAAGTGTCTGAACCTTTTTACTAAATTCGTCACCTCTGATAAGCGCTTTAATGATAATACGACCGTTTTGATTATCTAATTCATATTTTAAAATCGCACTTCTAATAATTTTTTCGTAGCCGGAATTATCCTTTTCCGAAGTGTAGAGATGATTTGTATATAAAACAAATAGTAAGCTCTCTCTGATAATTAAATCAAAATCTAGTTCGTATCTAAAATCTTTTAATTTATTATTTATTTTATAGATTGCTAGAATACCAAAGACAATACATAAGATTTGAATAGAAGCAGGAGCTCTAATACTTACTATTAAACCTAATAAAACAAAGATAGAAAAGATAATTATTATCAGATGTAACCATTTTAAACGTGAACTTGTAATAAAATAATTTCTTTTTAAGTTAGCTTCTTTTTTTAGTTTAAACATAAACAACCACCTTTTTAAGTAGTAAAACAACTATACAATTATTTGTATAGAGAACCTAAGCAAACCCTGCTTAGGTTATTGTTGTGTCTTCCAATAGGAATATACAACAAGTTTAATGATGTAACTAAGCCTTGGTAATCTAGTAGCACCATCTTCTTTCATTAAATGATATCGAAATTCATCAAGACCATTTAGAACATTTTCATCTAAATAGAGTCTAGGAGTTACGGATGTTTCTAGACTAGGATTGACATTTTTGATATCTTTTTCCATTTCTTGACGTAGTTTTTGCCATTTATCAGTGGAGTAATGTTTTGTATTTCTATATGATTCTTCAATGACACTTCCGATAGAAGCTTTTAAAACGATATTGAAAGAAACACCATTTAATTCATCGTAATGATTTGATAGAAGTGTTTGTTCTAATGTACTTAGAAAATTATTCTGACTTAGTTCTTTAATTTTACGTTCTTTATTTTGAATAAGCTCATCTATCCATACTTTGGCTTCATATGCAAGACGAACACTTTTATATACTCTGACCACATATCCTCCTGTTTAAAATTCATTAGAAAATTTTATTGTATCCATATTTTCAATTTCCTTGTAGAAATGAAAATCTTTTTGATCTAATTGATCACAGATTTGTTTTATGATAAATTTTCCACGTTCTTCAATTCGTTCATTGACTTTTTTGAGAAAAATTTGGAAATTCTCTTCTTTTGTGGGCTTGATGGCATTATTATCATGATTATCCCAAAATAACTCTACACTATAATCAAAATTAACATATGGTTGAAGGTGGTACATTTTTATAAAGTTTTCCCATGCTTCAGGAGATAAAATGTTTAAAAATTCTTGAAGTGATATTAAAGTGATATCCCAGTAATCACCTAAACAAAGACCTCTACCACAATTCATCCAATTAGGAAATACTGTAAAATTTCCGATTGTATGAGTGTTTCTTGCAAATGATTTAAAGTTCTCTAAATTATTTTGAATAGTTTCAAATTTTAAATAATTCTGATGTTCACAAAGAACAGAAACTGAGATTTTCTTCTTTGTTATGCCGATTTTTGCTGAAACTTCATCAAAGTTTGAACTATTTTTAATTGCTTCTATAAAAGTGGTAATAAAGGAGTTCATTGTTTCTCCTCTAATGATACTATCCTGTGACTCTTGCCATCCCAAAAGTTTATATAGATATAATGCAGCTTTATCACAATCTATACCCACATTGTTAGGGAGTTGTTTGTATTTTAAAAAAGCAGTAATACTATCATTGGGTAGTGGAGAAAGTGAGTAGTTTTTAAAATCCCAATCCCATGGTTTGATGCTATTTTCGTCACAATATTTCAACCAATCAATAACTTCTTGATGTTTCATTATATGTTCCTTTCTTTATAATGAAGTTTACTTTTGATAATCATAAATGAAATTTTGAAAATCTTTTTGATTTTATGATGATCTAGTACTTACAGCATAAATGTATGCTAAATAATTTGCAAAATCTCCTTGACGTTGTCGATCCTTCGTGATTTTATTAAACCAACTAGTATCTCCACCTTTAGCTTCGATTTCGCTTTTTAGTGCATTCAATTGTATGATGAAAGCAGTATGAGCAGAAGTTCTAAAATCCCCATGCTTGTCTTGTCTTTCTTTTGATACTGTTGCAGATTTGACACGAATTTCAGTATACTCTGCAGCTAACTCAATCAACATTGTCCAGTCATCGAGGAAAATTGGATCTTTTATGTCAAATGAACTAATTAGTTCATTATAGATTTTATGTGCATCTTCAAAAGTCAAAGCAGTTTTCTCTTGAAGAAAATCGGAATAAGTGTAAATTTCCATAAAGAGCCTCCGTAAAAATATTTTGTCTAACTACGACTATACTTTTATTATAATCCTATCTAAAAATAATGTCAAGGATTTTTGTAGTTTTTTTTAGAAAATTCTTTTTATAAGTGATATCACTTATAAAATAATAAAGTAAGTTGGTCAAAAACTCAATTTTAGTAGAAAATGGAGCAAATCTTCCTACAATAAAATGCATAGTATCAAGGTTTTTCAACACCTGATATTATGTATTTTTTAATTTTAAAGACTTTTTACTCAGACTTTATTTTATCAATGAGATGCTATCTTTAAAATTATTCAATATGTTTTCTAGTATATTATAATTTATGGGAGCAACTATATCGTGCAAATTTTGTTTTAATTCCTCTATTGCTTCCATGGTAGATAAATTTTTATCTGTATTTATCTTTCCTGTTTTATTTAATATAATAGCTCCTTTTAACATAAATTTAACAGCAACTCCGATGGTTACACTTCTAGTAGTTGTAAAATTTGGTAATAGTATTTTTAACTCCCTAATGCCCTTTTCAACCTCATCACTTATTTGTACTTTTACATTAGTTCCGTAGCCTTTTTGATATTCTAAATATTCTAATGATATTGTTTCTGTATCATTAATGATAGATGTCCAATTGCTAATAACTTTAGTTTCTTTGAAAGCTCTAGTGAGTATTTGACTACGCGTGAGTTCAATTTTAGAATTATTTGAATACATTTTTTTCAATTTTTCAAAATAAAAAATAGCTTCACTTGATACTCTAACTTGAAATTCCACTTATAAATTCTCCTTTATAGTAATTGTGTAGTTTATTATAATTAAAAATGGATTTGTTTTAGGGAAAAGTACAAAAGATAATGCATGTTATCAATAAACAATTCAGTTTCTATAGTAATAGTACATTGCGACTTCTAAAATATCGCTAGAAATCAACTTGGCCTTCTCAACCGATTTGTTCAAATTTTATTTTATTCCACTATAAGTACCTAAGGAAGTTAAATGTTTATCAAGAACCTCAAGTAATGTGGCTAACTTTCACTTTTCTCTATGTGTATTGTATAGGTAAACGATTATTGTTAGAATCTGTTATTGTAAAATGTTTTATTAAATGTAACGTTTGATCGAGTTGAATATTTCCAGCAACAATCATGTCATTTTCTTTTTTTATAATGCCAAAACAAGCTATCCATTCTCCTTGTGTAGAAATTGGAATCATATCACTGTTAAAATAGAGAGAATATGTCTTAATGCTTTGTTTTGGGCGAGGATCAGGTATAACTAAAACATTGTTGCTAAAAATAAAATCAAAACTATTTCCTGAATCAATATAAGCATCTATTACTGGGAAGACAAAATCGGAATTTGAATAATCTAAAGTTATATTTCTCGCCACTACCTTTTCTTTTTGAATTTGGTAGACTAAAACATTAGGGGCGTTAAAAAAGAATATTGATGCCATAAGTTCTCCTTTTAATTCTAGAATGTCATTCAGTTTATTTACTCAACTTTAATGAGAAGTTAGTCTAGTCTGTTGTAATAACCACACCGAATTCATGGTCAGTAATGGTTTTAGTAGGAAAATAATCAATCCTATCTTGATTGATATCAAAATTAGCCAATACATAATCTCCTGGAATATTACATCCTTCATGAGACCAAATTTTATGGATTTTATGGATAGGATTTTCTAATAAATTATCTAGTGCTTTATTATTCTTGAAGTTCACGGTATTAAAATCTCCAATGAGCAACAACTTGTTGTTCTTGAATCTTTGTACAAAATTATTGATTTCCTTCCAGAAACTCTCAACATTGCCACTTGGTGGAACATGTGTACCGTAAATTACTAAATCATTTACTTGTATTGCATATGCTCTGCCATTACGCCGATGCTCTGTTAAAATAGGTTTATATCTTAGACCATTTTTAACAAAGAAAACTGTCATAGATGCACGTGGTGTTGGTAGTACTGATTTTAGAATATAACCTTTCTTACGCATCAGGGGTACAAAAATATATTGACATTCTGTAGAATTTATATCATATTCTTGTATGATAATAATATCAGGTTTGTATTCATCAATTTTACTGATAAAAGAATTTATTGTTTCCTTTTTATCCAGCTTGTCCCATTCTTGAATATATTTGCCATTTCCAAGTTTGTTTTTAAAATCTTCACGATGGTTTTCGGGGCCACCAAAGTCATTAATATTAATGTTTAGTATTTTCATATTCTGATTTCCTTTTTAATTTTAGCTTTTTCAATAGTTGAATGTGTTAAGGAGGCATAATAAACACGAACTTCTTAAGTAAATAATGATTTGTTAGGTAATGATACATATGTAATCCAAAAATACATTTTGTAATTCAATTTTATAAAAAAACTAGATATTTGTCAACCTTAATTATTTGGGAAAATAAAAGGAATATTTTGATCTTTCTATTCCAACAATGTAGTAGAAGGTGGTTAGCATTTTGGTGTTTAATTTATTACTTATATAAAATGTACCATCTTTACTTTTTTGAAAGTAGAGATGGTACGCTTGGTTTATTGATTTAGTCATTGATTTTTTGTGCTATAGGCCAAATTGTTGATATACCTGACTCATATTTGTTTATTTTGTAGAATAATTTGCCCTATTTAGATAAAATTATTTGAAAGTAGATAAAAATCAACTTAATATTTTGCAGATAGATATTGCTTAAACAAAGGTATTTGAATTAATTTAATTTTTCAGTTAGCCAAACCAGGTCTTAAGAAAGCTCGTAAAGCATCACAATTCTCAAAACGTTAATCAATACGATTATATCAACGTTTCAAAGCACTTTGCAAAGATTTTGCAAAGTGCTTTTTTGTCGATTTTTGAGCTCGAATAGCTTTGTGATAACCTTCTGATAACCTCTTTTAGATTTTAAACATCATGATTTTACTTTGCTTTATTGAGATAATCTGCAAATTTGTCAATAGAGTTTTTCTCACCAGTTTTTGTAGTGTGAGTATAGACATCTAATGTCATCTGACTGCTTGCGTGACCGAGTCGTTTTGATGTATTAGAAGGATCGATTCCAATTTCAGACATAAGTGTTGCATGTGTGTGTCTGAACCCATGTGGGCTAATTGGTTTTAATTTATGCTTTTTAATAATTCGATTCAGTACATTGTTAATGTAGTCAGCATGCAGGGGTTCAATTTTGTCATTGCTTGATATGTAAGAGAACATATATTCGTTACTAATATTCAGCTTTGTAAGAGGCAACTGAGATTGTTCTTTCAGATAGAAATTTCTCCATTGCTTAATGATATCGATTGTCTCATCATCAAGATAGATTGTTCGAACTGAAGATTCATTCTTTGTGCTCTTTTCAATCGCTTTACCGTCAATTCTTCCTAGACTTTTGTCTATGTTCAAGAGATTGCTATCAAAGTCAATATCAGCCCATTTTAAAGCGTATAACTCTCCTTTTCGTAGCCCACTAAATGCAAGCAGTCTAAATAGAGCAAAATATTTAAATGGCTCAGTTTCTTTCACGATATCTAGGAAATGATGTAATTCCTCCAGTGACCAAAAATTATTTGATCTTGTCTTTTTGATTTTAGGCATGATAACATTCTTCATTGGATTTCGATCAATGTAGTTCATATTGATTGCAAAATCAAAAATTTTTGAGGTATAGGATTTTATCTGTTTGATATTTTTGAAAGTCTGAGATTTTTGAGTAATAAAGTTTTGACAGTCTAAAGGACTGATTTGGTCAATAAATTTATCGCCAAATATTGGTAGAATATGTATTCGATAGATATTCTTAGTTTGGGAAGAAGTTGTTTCTTCGACAGTACCCACATAGGCCTTAAACCATTCTTGATAAAGTTCTTTATAAGTGACTTTGGGGTTAGATTTGTCGGTATTTACTATGGGGGCGACGACACCAGCTTCTAAACGAGCTTCGTACAATTTTGCCTCTTTTTTAGTTTTGAATCCTCTTTTTAAGTGTCTTTTTTTCTTTCCATAGGCATCTAAGCCAATGTAGAAGCTAACATAGTATAGGATTCCTTTTTTGGTTTTGTATTTGTGTATAGACATTTTTTCTCCGTATCTAAGTTTTCGGAGCTTATGTAATTGAGAAATGAGTGTCTATCTATTTTTTCTATCTTCTTGGCGGATAGCGTATTCGTCTGTTTTAATCCAGCTCTGCCAAACTTTAGAGTCTTTATTTTGGTGATTCATATAGTCTATAAACTCAGACATAAAATGTTTGTTTTTCTCAGCTAGGTATTCTGAGAATATGTGACGAAATTCATCTGAAAAACTATCATCAAGTGGTAGTGTTAATGACCTTTCTCCAAATTCGATACTTTTCTTTAATTTCTCCATATCGCTTTTAAAAGGTGTCACAGAACCAATTTTAGATGTTTTGAAACTATCTGTAACAATTTTAAGATTTGATGGAGCGTGTGGGTTGCTATCAAGTCCCATAATGTAAGCGACGGAAACATTAAAGTATTTTGCCAATTTTTCAGCATTATCTTTTTTAGGTTTGCGGATTCCTTGATTGTATCCAGAAAGTGTAGGATAGGCTATATTTGTAGCTTCGCTAATTTCTGTCAATTTTTTTCCGCTATTTTCTATCAGTTTAGTAATATGATTCGTCATAAGAACCTCCTTTTTATCATTATAACACATTTTATTCTTTTTGAATAAAAAAGCTTGACAAAAATTCAAAAAGGATATATAATTCAAAATGAATAACAAATTAAATGGTTTCGGAGCTTATTTAATTTAGAAATGAGGTGTGAATTTATGTCGGAAACTACTTTAGTTGTCCAGCTTCCTAAAGAATTAGAGAAGCAATTACGTGCTCACTATGATGAGATGATTTCAAGTGCTGTAGCAAGAGTATTTGAAGATAAAGAACTTTATAAACCTATGGTTCGTATGTCAGGTTTGTCTAGGTGGTTAGATGTATCTACGACAACAATCCAAAAATGGACGAAAGAAGGAATGCCAACCATGGTGATTGATGGAGTGACTTTATACGATAAAAGAGCAGTAACACGATGGTTGAAGCAATATGAAAGATAGGTACTCGTATGAATGGTGTTCAGTGGAT
This sequence comes from Streptococcus mitis, assembly GCF_047460035.1. Classification (GTDB taxonomy): domain Bacteria; phylum Bacillota; class Bacilli; order Lactobacillales; family Streptococcaceae; genus Streptococcus; species Streptococcus mitis_DW. The sequence goes on from NZ_JASHHB010000007.1 coordinate 116,153, forward strand.
CAAGATAACGACAGATATATTTGATGATGAAAAAATTCAGCTAATAGAATCGATGCCAGAAGGAGATACTCTTATTGTAATATGGTTTAAAATTCTGGTGCTTGCAGGAAAGCAAAATAATAGTGGCATATTAAGTCTAGGGAACAAGGTTTATTACACAGAAGAGATGCTTTCAACAGTGTTTAGACGAAAGGCTACATCTGTAAAATTAGCTCTCAGCATGTTTGAAGAATTTGGCATGATAGAAATCATAGATGGCGCTATTACCATTCCAAAATGGGAGAAACATCAGAATATAGATGGACTAGAAAAGATTAGAAAACAAACTAGGGAACGTGTTGCTCGTCATAGACAAAAACAAAAAGCACTAATTACAGGCGAGCCACAACTCGTTTTAGACTGTAACGTTACAGTAACGGATGAAAATGATAATGTAACGCAAGAGATTAAGAACAAGAGTAAGAATAAGAAAGAGATTGAGAATATACTGGATAATAGTTCTAGAAAGCCTGAAACTTATATTCCACCCAAATATTATTCTTTGTTAGAATCCATTTCTTATAAGTACAATGATAGATTTTTGTATCCTAACAATTACACTTTAACACATGCTCAGAAGATGAAGATAGGCGAGTATTTGGCTAGTGGGTATGTAACAAGTGATGAAGTCATTAGCATGATTGAACGGATTCCTGAGGATGCGACGTCTCCTTTGGCGTATTTATTTAAGTCTATGGAGAATTTAAAGCAGGAACGTATGCTGGAGTGCAAAGCTATTGCCCATGAAAATGCCCGAAAGAAGTATATGATAAATGAGTAGATATAGGACTGTTCTAAAGAAATGTTACATCACTGAGGAACAAAATGAAATAGTGAATAACTTGATTGAAATGACAAACCATCTAAGTTTTTCCTCTTATGCCAGAAAAATGTTATTTAAGAGCTCGCCTATTTATCTTCAATTTGATTTTGAATCCTATCATGACTTTATATTTCAAGTTAGAAGAATTATCAATAACTTACGTCAGTTAGAAAGAATAGCAGAACAAAGTGAAGATTTTGATAATGAAAGGATATTTCACTATTGTGTTGAGCTGATGATAGGATATGAAAAGAAGACAAGCAAACAAGTGAAAGAACTTGTGAAACGACTAAATAAGAAAACAAGGTGATAAGAGTATGAGAATAAAATCGGTGTTGAAACAGGTATTTTTGACAGAAAAAGAAAATAAAAAATTAAATGATTGTATGAGGAAGGAAAATATTCGTAATTTTTCTGAGTTTGCTAGACAAAAATTAATACGAACAGATTTGAACATCCAAAAAGTCTCCTTTGAAGGTTTAGTTCCTTTAACAGAAGAGTTGGAACAAGTCGGAAAGAATATCAATTCTATAGCCCGTCTTGCAACTGTAGTTGGGAGAATAAGCTATGAAAATAAAATGGATATGTCTATTATGATGCAAAAAATAGTTGACGTGATGGAGGAAAAAGATGTTTATTTTCAAAAGTAATATGGATAAGGATTTCGATCAGATATGCGAATACATACTGAAATTAAAGCGAGCAGAATTATTTCTTCATGGAATTAAACAACAAGATAAAACGAAGGCTCGTTTGTATCATGCGATGCTGGAATACTACGATGCTAACCATAAAAAAGAAAGACATATGAGAATTTTAAAATAAAGAAACGCTGTTAAAAATTTTGCAGCGTTTTTTATATATCTTCTTAAAATATTTGTACACACAAATGACAGTCAAATTGATTTTTTGGATTATTTTGTCGAGAAGGAAAAATTTTTCATAATATGACTTTGCGAGCTCAGAGTCTGTATACACACACTCCTAAAATCATTCCCAAAATTTGTATACACATAGTGTATGTACTTTTTGGGTGATTTAATTTTTGGGGGAATCCCCAACCCCCTTTAGAAATAGTTAGATATAAGATTAAAAAATGGTATAATCTTAAAAGATAAACGTTTTTAAGGAGTAGACTTTGAAAGAGAATTTAATCAAATCAAAAAAGCGTGTTCAAAAGCATGGAGAGGTTTTTATACCATTCTGGATGGTACAGAAAATATTAGATACTCCAGGTATTAAAGAGACTTGTGAAGATATTTCTGCAACATTTTTAGAACCTTCTGCAGGAGATGGGAAATTTTTGCAAGCTATTTTAGAAAGAAAATTATCTGCTGTTATCATGTAATATGCAATATGATGAAAGAAGTTGGAAGACAAAATCATTGATTGCATTATCATCTATATATGGGATAGAATTTCTCGAAGATAATTTAGAAGTAGCACGTTCACGTATGTTTCTTTATTATTTAGATTGGTACGAACAAATTTTTAGTACTAAGCTAACAAGTAGAAGTGACATCTATAAATCTGCATATTATCTTATTCATAAAAATATAGTTAGAGGAAATACCTTAACTCAACGTCATCCTGTTACAGATGAACCTATTTGGTTTAATGAATGGCAACTTTTCAAAGGCCATTCTAGTTTGGTAAGACTGGGCAAAAAGTCTTTAAAATTAGAAAACGCATAGTATCAAGTGTTAAATCCTTGATATTATGCGTTTTATTGTTAGAAAATTTGCTTTATTTTCTCCTTAAGTTGAGTTTTTGCCCAGCCTCTATCAGAGCTTTTAGGTAAAAAGTTGAGGATAATACAGTTGTAGAAGGACGAACCCACTGAAAAAATAAGGAGCTTACTTTTAATGAAAGGAAAATCGAGGAATCTTTCATCAATTTGAGCGAATTCCTCGGTTATTTTGTATTTATTAAGGTCATAATTCGTTTTATATTGACCACGAAGATGGTTGTGGCTGCCTGTAACTCCATGCTGAAAAGACCCGATGCTCTCGCGACATCAAAGCCATGTCTCTGTTTTAGTTCGGCATTCTTCGCTTCGATTTTATAGCGATGTCTGGCCATTTCTTTAAAATAAGGTGTTTCCTGAAATTTCTTCTGGAAAAGATGGTCGTTACTCTTAATAGCCAATGAATAAGTTTTAAACTTTGCTCCCTCCTGATAACACCCTTCCTTGGAAAGACAATTCTTGCACTTTTCAATGTCAAAGTAATGAGTGACAACTTGATTCTTATTTTGATATTTTTTCCCTGTCCTTGCTTTGCGAACAGCCAAGTGTCCTTCTGGACAGACAAATAGCCCTGCGTCTTTATTAAATTCAAACGCATCCTCTTCTTTACGGTAACTTTTTGAAAAACAGAAGGGTTCAGTTTTGACACCAAATGAATCTTTTCTTTGCGAGTTAGTTGAATGTTGTTCTTTCCCGAATAAGCTGCATGACCAATAATAGTCTCGATGTCCAGACTATTTTCCTTTGTTTTGGCATATAACTCAGGTAAATATTTCCCATCGCTTTGTTCACCAGAAGTGACCACGCAAGCAGTAATAATCCGTTCATCCGTCATAGCGATATGACTTTTATATCCATAGAAAGAGGTGTCGGCTGTCTTATGTCCGAGCCTAGCCTCCTCCTTAACAGAAGCTTCCAAATGTTCTAAGTCGTCCTCGACAGCCTCTTTTAGGTAATTGAACTTTTGAGAAACAGCCGGTAGGGCTAAGAGTTCCTCGTGTTTTTCAACCACAGCCATTAACTCCTCTGTATAGGTCAACTCTGCTTCGAGGTTATCTTCTTGAGGTTTCTTTGGAAATTCTATTTTGATATCTTCTGAATGTTGATAAATTGTTTTACGTAAAGCTTTTGAACGCTCTCTAAGGATTTCTTGGGGTTTCTTATGATTATAATGAGATTTGGTGTGAGTGGCATCCACAATGAGGATTTTACTCTTAATCAAGTTATGTTCGAGTGCAATTTGAACAGACTTCTGAATCAATACATCAAGCAGTTTGTCATCTTTAATTCTTAGCTTTCTAAATTTCGTCAGAGAGGATGGCTCGATAACAGAATCTTCAGGAGCTAGACCAAGAAAAAATTTAAAGGCCATATCTGACAAGGAACGTCCTACCACATCTACATCTGATAACTTATAAATATCTTTTAACAAGAGATATTTGAACATCATAATCGGTGAATAAGCTTTACGCCCAAAATCGGGACGATAATTCTTTTCTAGTTCATCATAAATAAAGCTAAAATCACAGAGTTCAATTAGCTGACGTAAAAAGTGGGTTTTAGGAACCACGATATCATACAAACTAGAATAAGGACTGACATCCATAGTTAACTGATTATCAAGCATTATTTCACCTCATCTCTAGTATAACAAAAAAGCCATCAATTTGATGACTTTTTCAGTGGGCTCATGAAACGCTATGAGTTTTTTTGTTGTACTATATTTTACAATTTATCATTATAAAATAAATGCTGAACTTTTTGAAAGCTTCTAATTTGGAAAAATTAGAATTGCTGAAAAGTAAGAGTACATTAATGATATTTTATGAATATATGTACACACACTAATTAGTTATAAATATGAGAAACGAAAATTATATTAGTGTTGTTGAACTCGGCTAAAGGAAAATGGGAGAAAAAGTTATCAATTGAACGATACTTCAGTACCAATAAAATTGAGTACTAAAGTATACAAAAATTACTAATGGATTGAGACTTTTGTATTTGATTATACTGTAGAGAATATTAGTCAAATAAAATTGTTTTGTTTTCACTAATGCATTTCTTATTATTATCCCAGTAGTTAATACTTTCAAAGCTTCCTTTTCTTAAATAAAGCGGTATCCTTTTTCTTATATCATCTTGCATTGGTATTTTATCAATATCTTTTAGATTCCACCATTTTGGCTCACCTTCATCAGATGTGCTTAGTTCACCAGTAAACTGAGTACATAAAAAGTCATAGAAGACAAATCTCTCATTACCAATTGAATTAGTAAAGCCTGAAATTCCCTTTAATTCAAGATTTAATGCAGTGAGTCCAGTTTCTTCCTTAAGCTCCCGTAGTGCAGCTTCAAAAAAACTTTCAGGGAATTCAACTTTTCCCCCCGGTGGAATCCAGCCAGGAAAATTATCGTGCTGTCTATTAAGTAATAAAATTTCTTGATTTTTCAAAACGCAAATATTAACCCAGTTTTTGATTTTTTCAGTCATATTATCAACCTCCAATAAGTATTTTTTCATATATTAGACTATATGTCAAGAACTATATGCTATTTATGATTGTGACAAATGTGTCTCAGCTAAAGATTGATGATTTTTATGAAATAGCTGATAAACTCTCAGATATGACGATAAAATAATTTTTATAAGACTAGTTACCCTTATTATACTGTGGCAAAAAATAGAATTTCATTGATTTTCTGTATATATTTTCTAGTGATTCAAATGGGACATATGTGGGTCTTGTTTTACTTTTAAGAAAAGTTGATAATAAAATCAAGATATCTGAAGGATGTGAAGAAATGGATGGTATAGGTTATGTATTGAGGAATTTAAGACTTAATAAAGGATTAACTCAAAAATATATTTATAAGAATTTGTGTAGCCGGAAGCAATTATCTAGAATAGAGAATAATACTTCTTATCCCTCAGTATATCTTTTGTATTATATTTGTCAAAGATTAGAAGTTACTACAGACTATGTTATTAGTCTAACGTTAGAAAGAGGAAATCATGCTAAATGACACAAATAAATTGAAATATGAATTACCGGTTGAATTAGCTGCTCGGGAGCCAGTAGAACTTATGTCAGGGAGTCGAGATAGTTCAAGATTGATTATTGGATTTAAAAATTCAGATAAAATTATTGATGACTATATCTTGAATTTTCATAATTACATTAATCCAGGAGATTTGATTATTCTAAATAATAGTAAGACAGTCTCTCCTATATTTTATGCGTACTCTGAAAAATATGGGGAAGTAAAGTTTCATATAAAAACAAAAAATGAAGAAGGTTATGTAATTTATATCAGAATTAGGTCAGATTTACAGGATGGAATCATATCAGAAAAATTTTTTCTTAGCGATAAAATAAATGTTACAGTAGATAAAAATATTAATGGTGAGGAATTTTTGTGCAGTTTTAATTGTTCACAAGAAGACTTATATGATTATCTCCTAGTACATGGTGAAGCTGTAAGGTCTATTTATACGAGAAAAAAGTGGTCCATTGCTTATTATCAAAATGGAATTGCTAATAAATTAGGTTCATTTGAAAATCCTGCTGCTAACCGACATTTTTCTAATAGAATTTTAAGAGCTTTAAGAAAAAAAGGCGTAAAAATTGGATATATTACTTTAAATTGTGCATCAGTTGATACAAAAATTTTTGAAGAATTTATTGAAGAACATAGCGTTTTCAAAGAATACTACGAAATACCAGAAGAAACTGCAGAATTAATTCGAGATACTAAATTAAATGGAAACAAAATATTTGCCGTGGGTACGACTGTTATAAGGACTTTGGAAAGCTGTGAGTATGATAATTTTAAAATTGTATCTCCATTAAAAAATTATACTGATTTATATATATATCCAGGTTACAACTTCAAAATCACGGATGCATTAATTACAAATTTTCACGGTTCAATGACTAGTCGCCTTGCGTTATCAGCAGCAGTAATTGGCACGGAAAATATTATGAATTTATATCGACATGCAATAGATGAGCAGTATTTATTCTATGAGTTTGGAGATGCTAATTTATTATTTATGTAATCCAATAATTATAGTTCATGGAAAGGAGGTGATCAAATGAAAAAATTAACTTTGAAAGAATTGGTTAATAAAGCAAGTGATTTGCTTGCCTGTTGCAATGCAACTAAATAATTAACCGAATTCAAATTTTTAACTTCAATGAAAAAAATATCAAATTTTTTTCATTGAAGTTGTTTATGGAGGAATTTATGGCATATAAAATTAGTCACGATATAGATATTACAGAAGATAATGGATATCAAGTATTGCATCGATACTCAGATGATACGTATTTTTCATTGCAGAAAGACTATTTATTTATTCTGTTAAGTTATAATGGTCTGAATAATTTAAATGATATTGCTAAAGTCTTTTCAAATCATAAAGGAATTTCAATTAACTGTTCATTAGAGTATGTAGAAAAAGTTCAAAATTATTTTATTTCAGAAAGAATTATATTCAAAGATGAAAACAAAAACCATTCTTACTAATAATCTATGTGAAAATAATATTGATTCGCTATATGTTAAGTTATGTAAATTGCTTGAAGATAATGGGCAACATATTGTTTCAAGAGGGATGGCAGTAAAAGAATTAATTGGCGTTAGTATTGTTCTAACGGAGCCCAAAAGACGATTTTTAGAGAACTCTGCTAGGAATCTTAAACTTTATTATGCCATAGGAGAATTTTTATGGTATTTACGAGGGAGCAATGATTTATCCGAAATCGAGTATTATGCTCCGAGTATGGCAAAGTTTTCAGATGATGGTTCAATACTTCAAGGGGCATACGGTCCCAAAATAGTACCCCTAATTGATGACTTAATCCAGCTTTTAAAGAATGATACAGGAACTCGGCGTGCTGTAATACCCTTATATAGTGCAGATGATCTTGGTAAGGAAAGTAAAGATATCCCATGTACTCTTTCTTTAGAATTTTTAATTCGAAATAATAAGCTACACCTTATTACAAATATGAGATCAAACGATATCTTTTTAGGTCTACCATATGATATTTTTTCTTTTACAATGCTTCAAGAGTATATAGCGTATCAACTTGGAGTAGACTTGGGATGCTATTATCATTATGTAGGAAGTTTACATGTATACCAGCGTAATTTTAAAAAAATAGAAGAGATATCTCAAATGAGTCCTCATGAGACGGCAATATTTAACAAATCAGATTCAATATTTAAAAATTTTAGTGAGATAATTGATTTAGAAGAATCTATAAGAAAAAATAAAACTTTTAATCATAATTTAAATTTATTAATGGACTCAGATTTTCAAAAAATTAAGACAGAGCTAGAAAATTATAGGTATAGTAGGGAAAAGAATGTCGAACGGAAAACTGATATATATATGCGGTATTGATGGGTCTGGTAAGACTACATTATCCAAAAATCTTTCCAAAAATTTAGGAAGTAATTCTATTTTTTTGCCTTTGAATCAATCTAAGATATTTTTTAAAGAACTAGATTCTATTTGTCGTAAATACAATACAAATAGATGGGCAGAGTTTTCCGAAATTTTTAGAGGCTGTTTATGGGCATTAGAAATGGTTTATTTTTCTGAAAAAATTTTAAAACCAGCATTGGAACAGTATGATTATGTAATTATTGATAGGTACATGACTTGCAATAAAGTTTATTCTAATTTATCAATTACAAACACCTTGGTAGATAGATTACATGAGCTCCTTATACAGCCTAAAATCACAATGTATATCGATATAGAGCCAAAGATAGCTTTTAGTAGAGTTATTAAAAGGAATGAGCAACAAACGCCTAAAGAAACTTTAGAAAATTTAAAAATTGCCAAAGAATTATATGCTAGATACTTAAATAATTTAGAATATTATCGATTAGATGGTAGAGAATCTGAGGAAAGATTATTACAATCTGCACTAGGAATATTAGGAGATAAAAATGAAATTTGAAACTATATTAGATTTTTACATATTTTATTTAGAGGAGTTACTTAATGGATCTCAAAAGCAGAAAGTACCCTATTCAGCTATTTCTGATAAAATTGAAATTTTCAATAATAGTGTAGAGATATCTCATGGAAATCTCATTAATATGATGTTTAGTAAATCAGAATTAAATTATAATATTGTGCACACATTATTTTCTTTAAGCGGCAGGACAGATGCGTATATTTTAAAAAAATATAAAAGTGCGTACCTGAGATATTCAGATGATGGGTTTTATCAAAATACTGTAGGTGAACGCTTGTATACTTTATACGGTAATCAAATAAAAAGAAGTTATGGTTTTTTAAAGGATGATATTTTTTCACCAGATGCTATTTGCTTTATGAAGGCAAATGATAATAATAATATTGATTGTACTTTTTACGTACATTTTTATTATAGAGAGGAGCGTTTAAATGTAGAGCTTACATATAAAGGCTCTCACTTATTGGAGTATACGAATTCTGATTTATTTATTTACTCTTCATTACTGTCATTAATGAGTCATTGGCTAGGTGTTAAAGCAGGTAGTTTAATATTAAAAACTCACTCAATCTTTATTTCGGAACGTGATAAAGAACGAACTGAAAAATTATTAGATAGCTGTAGATTATTAAAAAAAGTTGATTTATCTCTAAATCATGATTTCTCTTCAAGTTTAAAAAGCTATCGAGAAGAATTTTCTGATGCAATTAATCGTGTTATTACTTGGGATATTGTAGAAGTATCAAAAAGATTAAACAATGAGATTGAATATATAAACAATAATTTCACTCCATATACTCAGGATTTATTGTTTATACTCCTTGCAGATAGATTTCATAGTAATACTGAGGAGTACAAAACTATACTTGATAAAATAAATAATGACTCTATTAGGTGTTTTAAAGAAACAGTTGATAGAACAGAATTCAATTCCATTTTAGAGGTGGTTTAATTTTGAACTATAAAAAAAGTTTATCCGCAGTACTGCATTCGTCGTCAGATAAGGATTTTCTACTAAATTTATTGAGTGATCGAACATTCTTGCTTAACGATGTTTCATTATATATTTGGAATAGTATTGAAAAATACAGTTTGGAAGATATTGCTATTAACTTATCGAATTTATATAATGAGAATTTAGATATAGTTAGACAAGACTTACATGAAATGATTGAAATACTGGTTTCTGAGGGTCTTATAGAGATAAAAAATTAAAAGATAGGGAGAATTTATATGTGTAATAATGACTACACTTTAATTACTAAAGAAATATCAAATTTAGTATCAGAAAAAAATATAGTAATTTGGAAATCTGAAATGGATGGCTTAGGTACATCTTTATCTGATATTGATGCATATTGTATTTGCGATGAAGAAAAAAATTTTAAAAATTTTTCTTTCAATGGCATCCCTGTAGATATTGAATATATTGGATTAAATAATCTAAAAGAAAAATTAGAAAATATTGATAAGTTTGCAAAGCATGGATTAGCGTATAAAGGACTAGATGAAGATTTAAAATTGTTTTACAGGCTAGAACGAGGTCACAAGAGTCAGCAATTCAATCTCAATGATATAGAATTACCTACAATTGATGTTATTTCTAAAATTGCAGCTCAATATTATAATGAACTTTTTCTAGCATTGTATGAAGATGCATTTAAAATGTTTCATGGGAAAAATTTTTTAGATGCCTTTATACTCTCATTAGAGGCATTACAAATGTCAGTTGCAACATATTTAGCCAGAATAGGAAAACCTCAGTTCAAGAAAAAGTGGTTATTCAAATATTTTGATAATCTGACGGATTGCTCTTACTATGAAGAATTAAGGATTGAATTGGAGTCAGATACAATTTTACCTGAACGCATAAGTAAAATATTATCTGATTCAAAAAAAATCCTAGAATTTTAAATTTTCATATTGAAAGGAGGTGAGGATTATGGCTTATAAAAAACCTATCGTAAAAGATATTAAATTGAGTGCTTCTACAATTCTTCGTTAATATCTTGACTCTTAAAGTAGAGATTTGAACAGGATTACGGATGGTTAAAGCTAATAAAAATCAATATGAAATATATTCTTGATGCTAGACTATTAGTATTGAATTAACAATGTATTTATGGCTCTAAAGTTTTATAATCTACAGTTCACCTCTCTGCTTTTTTTGTGATATTGAATATTAATAATGAAATTTAAGATACTATGTGTGAAATTCTTATTAAATATATATTATGGTCTAAGCGATATCAAATTTATTGAGCGACTTGAAAATATGAATGTCGTCTATATTTTCAAAAATAGTAAAACAGGAAACAAAATTTTGCTAAAAATTTTCTCATCTTCGAAGGTTGACACTATAGTATTTCAAAATGAACTTGCAAAATATAAGTTATCTCCGAATTTGATAAAAACTAACAAGGGTAATATATATATAAGAGTGTTTAAATATCTAATTTTTGTACAATACTTCGTTGAGGCAAGTAGTCGGAGAATCGAGTATAGTGAAATGGTTATATTTTTCAAAGATTTTTATGCAAAGCTTGATTATTATAAGAATTTTTTTTTAGAAACAAGTATTGGTTTTCCTAATTATAAAACCAACGCAATCAGTCAACATTTTAGCATGATACATGGTGATTTACGACCACCGAATGTAATTATAACTGCGAATAATTTTAGTGTAATTGATTTTGAATATTTAAGACTCGGAGTAAGAGAAGTAGAAGTGATTAAATATATAGTTCTGTACACTAATTTTAATAATTGTGAAGTTGAAATTTTATATAGTAAGTTTCTGGAAGCTGGTATAGTAGAGATAAGTTTACAAGAATCAATTAGGTTTTTACTTTTTGAATTACTAAAATCAGATTTTCCAGAGAAATACATCGTGAGAATTACTCTAGATTATTATAATGAAATTATATCCGAGAGAATAAAATTAATTGAATTTTGTGATAATTATTTAAATAAAAAGAAAGGGGGGGACTTAAGTGTCAGTAGAAGTTGAGAAGAAATATTTGCTTACAAGTGATGAGTATTACGCTCTTAGTAAAAGTCACTTTGAAGGTGCAATAATTCAAGAACAGCTTAATTACTATTTTGATAGTTTAGATTTTTCACTTTTAAAAAGGGGGATAACTCTTAGAATCAGAGAAAAGGCGAATAATCTGATTCTAACTATAAAGAGAAAAATTTCAATTAATGACGTAATTGAGTCAGAAGAAAATGATTTTTTAATAAGTCGAATAGAATTTATGGAAGCAGTATTGCGTGGAGAATTCCCTAAAAAGGTAGAGCAAAAGTTAAATGTTTTAATCCCCAAAAAGAAAATCTTTTATTTGGGATTGCTAAAGACACAGAGACTAATTAAAGAAAAAGATTCAATTTTATATTGTTTGGATAGGAATACTTACTTTGATAAACAAGATTTTGAATTAGAAATTGAGGGAACACGAGAATCATTACAGAAAGTTAGCGTTGATATTCCAGAAAAAAAGTTTAATAGAGTTGGGAAATATTCTAGGTTTATAAGTGAATTATTGAAAGGGAATGGTAATTCATTAATTAAGATTCAAGTATCTGCCATTATTTTAAATGAAGATAAAGATGAAGTATGTCTTATTAAGAAAAATGCACCTACATCAAGTGTGCATAATATCTGGATTCCTCCAGGTGGTCATGTAGATATTGGGGAAGACCTCTTGAAAGCTGTAAAGCGTGAAACAATTGAAGAAACAGGATTAGAAGTTGAAATATTAGCTTTGTCAAGTGTCGTTTCTTTTCAAATTCAACAAACTAGTCAAGCCATATGTTTCTTTTATCTGGTTGAGGCTAAAAATTGTGGTGAGATAACAATGTTAGAACCAGGAATGGATTGTAAGTGGTTTAATTTAGCAGATGTGATAAGTGGAAATATTACAAATTTAACAGACTACCATAAGTTGATTATTTCTAATTCAAAAAATACAAATACTTTATATTTAGATTTAGAAAAAAAAGGCCTTGATTACAAAATTTTAAATTCAAAGATCCTCTAAAATGTTTTAGTGTACTATAATTAAAATTATAGTTTTGGTAAAAATATAAGGAGTGAATATGCTGACTGCTATTATAAGAAGAAATTGGCAAATGTATGTAAGATATTTTCCTATAACTTTATTTTTTAATCGTATTTTAGATATTGGATTTAAACTTCTAGGACTCTGGTTAGTGTCTAATTTTTTATTTGATAATAAAATACAGGTAAATAACGTAATAGAGTATAGAGATTACTTTAGTTATGCTGCAATTGGGTTAATTTTTTATAATGTATCAATAGCTATTTTAATGAATGTAGGTCGAGCATTAATAACAGAAGTTAGAGAAGGTACTTTAGAAAGCACGTTAGTGTCACCGTATAGTATAGTGAAGTACTATTTTGGAATCTTTTTTGAACAATTAGGAAGGACTTTTCTTGAATTTCTTTCTTCGTATTCAATAGCGTTTTTTTTAGGTGCCAATTTGCAAAGTATTTCATTATTAAATTTAATTATTTGTTTTTTATATGTATCGTTGATTTCTTTCTCAATGGGAACGCTTTTATCAAATATCATGTTATGGTTTCGTGATACTTTCATAACCCAAAATACATTGTTTTTAATTATTTTTTTAGTCTCAGGGATTACCTTTCCAAAAGAATTGCTACCTAGTTTTTTGCAAAAAATTAGTAAAATGATTCCTTTATCTCATTCGCTTGATGCTATTAGAAACTTATTTTTTAATACTTCTCATTTTAATATATATAATTTTGATTTTTTACAAGGTATTTTAATTTCGGTAGTATATTTTATTGTAGGGCTTTTGGTGTATAAAAAAATTGAACAAAAGATAGTAAGTTATATTTCATATTGAGTTTAGGAGATAATTATGTTAAAAGCAATTAATATATCAAAAAATTATACTTTTAAAAAAAGAACAGGCTTATTTCAGTATGAAAAGCAAATAAAAAAAGCTATAGTAAATGTAAACTTATCTTTACCAAAAGGAAAAATTATTGGAGTACTGGGAGAAAATGGTGCTGGTAAAACGACACTTATAAAAATGCTGACAACACTTTTAACGAATGATACGGGTATAATTTTAATTGATGGAGTAGATATCAATGAAAACTTAAAAAATACAAGGAAAAAAATTAATATTATTAGTGGGGGAGAGAAAAATTTATACTGGAGATTGACTGCAGTTGAAAATTTGATATATTTTGCATCCTTGTACGGAATTTCAAAGAGGGAAGCATTACCTAAAATAGAAAAACTGTTGATAGAATTAGGATTATGGAACAGTAAAGATATTCCTGTAGAAAAATACTCAAAGGGAATGAAACAGCGTTTACAGATTGCAAAGGGTTTAATAAATGATCCAGAGTATTTATTCCTAGATGAACCAACTCTTGGTTTAGACGTGAGTGTCGCTCATGAATTACGTAAAAAATTAAAGGAAATAGCGATTAAGCGGAATACGGGTATTTTATTAACTACACATTATATGGCTGAGGCAGAAGAACTCTGTGATTATATCTATTTTTTAAAGAAAGGTAAAATCATCATTTCTGGTACTAAAGACGAAGTTTTTGACAAATTAGAATTAGCCCCAGAGATACATATTACACTTGCACCTCAATTTCAATGGAATTCAATGGAGATTAAACGGTTGAGAGATTTATTTCCAGAATTAGAGTATAGGAAAGAAGAAAATCTTACATTGATAAAATTTTCGTTACTAAAATATAAAGTTCAAAGTGTAATAAAGACTATATACGAAAGTAATATAGATATTATTGAAATAAAACACACGGAGCCTTCACTAGAAGATGTAGTTCTGCATTTAGAGAGGAGATGAGTTGCTTTGTTTTTTTAACATATTTAGGAGTGAAATGAGAAGAACCCTCTTCAATGATAGTACCAATATTTTTTATTTTTTTTCAATGATATTATGGCCAATTTTTTCGCTACTCCAGGTTTATTATAATATAGGAGCATTTCCGATTTCAGATTTAAAAATTTTGGACTTAAGTAATGAGGAGCAGCTATTTTATTTTATTTTTATAGGATACTGTACCTATATTATTTTTTCTAATGCTTTTCAGAGTGCTTGGAGACTGGGGGGAGAACGTTATCAGGGGACTCTAAGTCAGATTTTTATTGCTCCACTGAAAAAAATTCTATGGCTTTACGCCCGGACATTTTCATCGATTTTTAGTCAGTCATGGTTTTTTATGGTTATTTTTGTAATTGGTAATTTTGCTTATATAGATTTTTCATTAAAATCGAACTTTCATATTTTATTAGCAACCATTATTTTAATTACTTCATCATGGATTTGGACTAGCTTTTTGAGTAGTATTTGCATTGTTATGAGAGATGCTACTATAGTTTATGTATTATTAGAAGGCTCACAAGATACGTTTAGCGGTGCTAAAGTCCCTTTATCTATTTCTCCAAAATTGGTAAAATTTATTGGAAGTTTATTTCCAGTTAGCTATACTATTATTTATTTACGAGATATGCTTCTTTTCAATAAATTTTATAGTTTAAATTTTTATTTGCTCATCGGTATAAATATTGTTTGTTTTTTACTGACTAATATCATTTTAAGAATTGGTGAATCTCACATGAAGAAGCATGGAAGTTTTGATGTGGTTTAATTTGGTGTTAATAATGTTAGATATTGCAGAAGGGACATTACAATAGTGAGTAAATTATGGGGTAGATGTAGGTACAGGAAGTGAATTTAATGTTATTAAGGAAGTAACGTTTGATGATGCATTGCCTAAATTAATTGTTAAAGTTAGAGATTTTATTCGAACCCAGCTACGAGAGTTTCAGTATCTAGATAGTGATGGTAGATTTCAGATACTTCCAGAATATCCTGAATTTGCCTGGTTTGAAGGAATTGTAAATGCAGTAACCCACAGGAATTATTCAGTATACGGAGATCATATCAGGGTATTGATGTTTGATAATCGTTTAGAGATTCATAGCCAAGGAAAACTACCGAATATTGTAACTGTTGAGAATATAAGACATGAACGTTTTTCTAGAAATCCGCGTATAGCTCGTACCTTAACTGAATTTGGATGGGTCCGAGAAATGAATGAGGGAGTAAAACGAATCTATTCTGAAATGGAATCTGCTTTTCTCCATGAACCGTGTTACTCTGAACCAGGTAACAAAGTAGTTTTAACATTAGAAAACAGTATTACAAGTAGAACATTGAGAACGCGTGATTCTTTGGAAAGTAAACTTAGAGATTATAGTGATTTAAGTGTTGATGAAAAACTATTGATACAGTATATGTACAATACAGCAGAACCTATGACAACTAAAAAAGTAGCAGAGTTCTTAGGTAGGAGTGTTTCTTACTCGTCCAAATTATTGAAAACAAAAGGCATTTTAACATGGTATGGGACAAGTACGAAAGATCGCAGTCAATACTATAAATTAGAAATGAAATAAAAAAGAAGAAAAACGAAGAAAACATAGTTACTAATTAGTGAATTTAAAAGTAAGCTTACTTTTAAATTCATAAAATTTATTTGCTTTATAGTTTTGCAATTCAATTGTTTGTATGGGAATGTGATTTTTATTATACATCATTTTACAACAAGTAACGAAACGAAGAAAAACGAAGAAAAACGAAGAAAAATAAATCGTTGTTTCTCAACTACATAAGCTCCGAAAACTAAAAGTGATAACCCTTTGATAACCTCTCAATTTTTAAAAGGGTTATATATGTAAAGATTGAGGATTTATCTCTTAAAATTACTTGATTTTAGTGATAATTTACCATAAATATCATGATGTAGAAAAAACCAGGTCTTAAGAAAGCTCGTAAAGCATCACAATTTAGTAAACGTTAATTCGAAAGAATTACTATACTTACAAAGAGCACCTTTCGGGGTGTTCTTTTTTGTACTTTCTTGATAAATTGGTGCAATTGACACAGTTGTGGTGACTTTAGTCGCTTACAAATGTGGCTGCAACCTGACGAGGTCAGTTGCCTCAAAACGTTAATCAATACGATTATATCAATATTTCAAAGAGTCTGGGACAAAAGTCTAACCTTAAATATAAAAAGCGAACAAAACGAGGTATCTGACACTCAGAATTTTGTCTTGTTCGCTTTTTTTGTCTAATCTATCGATTTTTAAAACTTATAATAAAGAATTCCTGAAATAAAAATCTTTTTGTCCCAAACTCTTTTTTGTCGATTTTTAAGCTCGAATAGCTTTGTGATAACCTTCTGATAACCTCTGAAAGTTTAGTTCCTTTAACAGAAGAGTTGGAACAAGTCGGAAAGAATATCAATTCTATAGCCCGTCTTGCAACTGTAGTTGGGAGAATAAGCTATGAGAATAAAATGGATATGTCTATTTTGATGCAAAAAATAGTTGATGTGATGGAGGAAAAAGATGTTTATTTTCAAAAGTAATATGGACAAGGATTTTGATCAGATATGCGAATACATACTGAAATTAAAGCGAGCAGAATTATTTCTTCATGGAATTAAACAACAAGATAAAACGAAGGCTCGTTTGTATCATGCGATGCTGGAATACTACGATGCTACTCATAAAAAAGAAAGACATATGAGGATTTTAAAATAAGGAAACGCGGTTAAATTGAACTGCACCCTAAAAGTTAGACAGAAAAAATCTAACTTTTGGGCTTATTTGAATTTTGGGGAATCCCCAAACCCCGAGTTGTTAATTTGAATGCCATAACAACAAGCCAATAATTGATTTTAATAAATTGTACTCGTGGTGCTATTTACTTTCAAAATACAATAAAAAGCTCAAAAGTACTAAACTGTAAGTGTCGAAACAAACAGGAGATTAGCCCCAATGAGCGACTTACAATATACAGGTAAATCTCATCACTTGCAATGGACTTTGAAATAATTATCAAAATTTGTCTTCAGCTATATAGTGAACAATGTCCCGAATCTTACAAACATCGTAACAATATCAGCTTGTCTAAGGTTTCAGATCAGTCTCTATTAGTTTTGCTTATTTTACAGACTGAACTAGGCATTAAATCACAACGTCATTTCTATCGGATATGCCAACTCTTTCCCTGTGGGTGTCTCCCTGAAAGAAGTCGATTTAATCGACGGTTAAGACAGCTGATTTGGTTAGTTTAAATCATTCGGCAAGCCATGAATACTCAACTTTCTCAAAATAGCATTGTCATCATCGATAGTTTTCCATTATCACTTTGTCAACCTATTCGTAATCATTGAGCATGTATTTTCCATGAACTAGGCGACATTGGTTACAATTCCTCTAAGTACCTTTGGTTCTGAGGATTCAAAGTACATCTGTTGGTTACTCTATCAGGCTATATTCTGAATAACGTTGTGACACTTGTCTTAGCACATGACATTGATATTTTCATTGCGTATCTAGGATGTCCTAGTCAACGAGGTCTCAATGAACATTCTAATGGCTTATTAAGACGAAATAGACTACCGAAACAAATGGATTTTACTAATATTTCTCAAAATTATTTATCAGCTAAGCTGATAAAAGAAATAGAATTCCTAGAAAGTCTTTGAATTATCAAATACCATACCAAGTTTTTCTGAGTTACATGAAAAATCTAACTTAATTTGACAATCTAGGTTCTGAATATTTCATAAAGTATTAAATCGATAAATAGTATAGAATTTTTCAAGAATTATGCTAAGCGGTATACGTAAAAAGGTGTTTCTTTAGAGGAGAGATTTGGGAGTGGGGACCTAGTTTACATTTTATAAATTTAATGTATTCATAGTGGGTTTGAGTAATGTTAAGTTATACTTAAAAATATATTTAATTAATACTTTGTGACTCTGCTTCGGTATCAATACTAGAACCTCTACAGAATTATAGTGGAATGAAGTAAAATATGAATAAACTGATTGGGAAATTCAAATAAATTTCTAGCAATATTTTAGAAGTTGCAGTTTACCACTCTAAATTCAATCAATTAAAATAAAATATGGAAGAAAAGGGTAGAGTAATTTTGAATAATTTGATATAATGAACTGTATTAATTAATGCTTTATTAAGGGGTTTCTGTTATGTTATTTAATCGTAAAGGAATAAATCAAAAGAATTGGAGAATGGTAAAAAAAGGGAAGCATTTTCTTTTTGGCTGTACTCTTTTTTTAGCAACTGGTGCAATAGGATTGCAACAAACACAAGTTGTCAGAGCAGATGAAGTGGCATCTTCAGTTGTTACATCAATGAACTCGGCAGAAGATGGAGATGATAGGGATAAAGGTAAAACACCTAAAGAGGAAGTAATTAAGCAGGAAGATAATGAGATTAATTTGGGAGTCACTTCTCCATTATCAAAAAAATCTGATGAGCTCGATAAAAAAGAGGATGTAGCTAAAACAGAGGTTAATAAACAATCTTTAATCGAATTAATAGAAAAAATTAAGAATATAGACTTAAGCAAAAAAACTATAGATTCAGTAGAGAAATTGAATCTTTCTTTGTCGCGCGCACAACAACTGATGGAAAGTCCGACAGTAAGTCAAGAAGAGGTAGATAAAGAAGAGAAAGCTCTTAAAGAATCTTTTGAAAAATTAGAGGATAAACCTGAAAAAGAAAAAGCCTCAGAGTCTAGAGAAAAAACTGAGCCTCAAAAAGAAGAGAAATCAGATTTAAGCAAAGAAAAAATAACAAAAGTAACAGAAACTGTAAATGAAATTCACAGTTTAGCTAATCAAATAAATTATGAGTTCAGCGATGCTGAGAAAGAATTAGTTAAAACAGCTGAAAAACGTTCTGAGGATAGTAACAGGGAGGGCGAGGTAGAGTCGCTCCTTAAAGAAGTCACACGTCTTCGAAATAAAGTAGCCAATCGCATGACAAGAGCTCATTCTGGTAAACGTGATCCACGAAATGGACAACCGATTAATGGGAATGGTGAGAGTGGGTTTAGAGTAACAGGTGCCGATAGAAGTTCAACAACACCAGTCCCAAGTATTCAAAATAATCTTAATGGTAAAGCTAGCAGTGTTTCCGATGTAACGGTAAATGCACCAGCAGGTTCAACTGTTAAACTGTATGATAGCAATGATATCTTAATCGGTGAAGCAGTTGCAAATGCACAAGGAATTGCAGTTGTTCATCCTAGAAACAGTTTACCAGAAGGAGCAATTAAAGCTACAGCGACAGTAGGAGGTCAAGAGTCAGAAAAAAGTGTATCAGTAAATGTGACTCGCATAAAAACTGGTGAGGGACCTGCAAGACATGAGAAACCGTCTCAACCTACAAATACACAAATTTTAATAAATAAGACTAATATAATTGCCTATAGAGGTGATTATGTTGATGTTACAATTCAAGCAGCGTCCAATGCTGTTGAGAAATTCTGGATACCAAGTGATCCATATTCAGTAAAATGGCTAAATCATACAGGACAATTTAGAACCTCAGCTGGTACAGATAAGACAAATCAAATGACCGCATATACCAAGGGAACAATTGGTTTAGATCAACCAGAAGGGACTAGTGGATTTGTGTATGCTGTGATTGGTAAAGCAAAAGCTGGGAAAATTAGTAGAGATAACCCTTCAGTAACTAAATCAGTTAAATTGGATATTACTGTTCTTTCATTAGCAAAAAAATATGATATATCTATAGACGAAAAGATTACAGTAGAAAATCCGAATAATGTAAGTCAATACGAAAAAGATAAAATTATAGCAGCAATTAAGAAAAAAATAATGTAACTTATACAGATGCGGCATACAGAGCATATTTAGATAGTGCGACGTATTCAGTAGATGAAAGAGGGAATGTTACAGTAACTTATCCTGATAAATCAATTGATAAAGTAGCTTCTTCCTATACAATTCAAAAAAGACCGGTTATTGAGACGTCATTAACAGATAAGGCAGATATTAATACTCCGATAACTGTTTCTGCTGATCCTGGCTCAACGGTAAGATTATATGACCATGGAGGAGCAGAATTAGGTCAAGGAACAGCTGATTTAAACGGACGTGTAACTATTAATCCAACACGCCCAATTCCAAATGGGAATGTAACCGCGAAAGCCATAGATAACAGAAACAATATTACAGATCCGAGTGTTGTAAAACAAGCAACTGTACCAAGGCCAAATGATATTAATGTTCAACAAACTTCACACGGTGCAACTAGCGTAACCTTAACTCCAAATGGTAGAACGGATATTATTACTGCAACTGTTCAAGGTAAAAAAGTTAAACTTGAAAAAGAAGCGAATGGTCGTTATAGAACTCTTGAAAATGCAGCAAATGTAAGTATCACACAAAATTCAAATGGAAGTATAACGTTAGGGTTGCCTGCCGGAAATAGATTTGAAGTTTTAGATAGAATTCAAGTTTTAGCAGAAAATAAAGATATAACAGTAAGCTCAGGAATCCGATCTTCTAATGAAGTAAATGAATATGTATTATCAAATAGGTTTGAAAAAATTCCAGTTAAAAATGTAAATAATTTAACTCCAGAAGACAAGGAAAGAGTTAAAGCTGCTTATGAAAAAGCTAATCCTGGTATTAATAAGGCCGAAGTAACAGTTGCTAATAACGGTAACATTACATACAATCACCAAGGAAAAGGATCAATACAAAAAGGTGAAGCTAGATTAGATGGTAATGTTATTTTAGATAATACAGCACCATCAAAACCGATTATAGAAACCCCATTATTAGAAAAAGCTGGAACTAGAATGCCGATTGTTATTAGTTCAGAACCTAAAGCAAAAGTAGAAATCTTCGATTCTAAAAATCGAAAGATTGGAGAAAAAACTACTGATGAGCGAGGGAAGGTAACAATCGAACCAACTCTAGATTTACCAGCCGGAAACATTATAGCTAAAGCAATTGATGAGGCTGGTAATATTTCTCAACCTAGTGATCCAAAACTGGTTACATATAAAGATTTTACACCAGTAGTACCAGCTATCACACTTGTTACAAAGGTGACAAATTTAAAACCAGCAGAAATTAAAGAGGTAAAAGATAAAGTCCAAGCAGCAAATAAAGGTAAAACTGTTGAGGTTTCAACAAATGGAACGGCGACTGTTACAGATCCTATCTCTGGATTTAGTCATCAAATATCAGGTACGCAATTAGTAGATTCAAAAGATAAAATCAAACCTACAGTAGAAATTCCTTATAGTGATACTAGTAAACAAGAAATATATGTCTATTCACATGAAGAAAATAATATTACTATTAAAGTAAAAGATAATTCTGGGAAAATCTCGAATGCATATTTAGCCTTCGCAGCAGATAATAGACAAGGATTAGGACAAGAAGATACTAGTTATTTAGGTGGAGGAAGCTCAGATGGTTTATATCTAAGAACAAATAGTATTAAATCAGAAACAACTGCAACAAACACTCAACCTGCTACGATTACAGTAAGTGGAAATATTAATAATCAACCTTACACAAGTGAAAAATCTATTACCCGTTATGTATATGCAGAAGATCCAAGTGGTAATACGAATTATGAACATGTAGGTCATGCGAATGATAATGGAGTACCAGGACGTGTTCGTTTTGTGTGGAAACCGCAAACTTTCAAATACACAGCAACTGCAAATTCACAAACACAAACAGTTAGCTATAAAGAGGAACCAAGCGCAGAAGCAAGTGTTAATAAAACAGGATTACCAGCAGGAACAACATATGCTTGGAAAACAAAACCAGATACATCAACTCCTGGCGACAAATCTGGGGTAGTAGAAGTCACTTATCCAGATACTTCAAAAGATACCGTGAATGTAACTGTAAGTGTTCGTAAGTTAAGCGATGAATATAATCTTGCAGCAACTGAAATCGAAGTTAATCAAAATGATCAGGTATCTAATGATAGATTAAAAACAGTAGTGTCGGCAACTTCAAAAGTAGGGAACGTTAATGGAACTGACAAAATTTCAACAGTAACAGCACCAAAAATAAACACAGTAAATTATGGAAGTCAAAACATTACTGCGACAGTTACGTTTAAAGATGGAACAGTAAACGAAGTTAAGATTCCGATAAAAGTAAAAGACGTAACGAAACCAACTATCTCAGCACCAGGTGAAAATACAAACTGGGAAATGACTGCCTTAGACAAAACTTTACCAAATATGGAAGTAAGAGCAGAAGATAATGCGAATGGTAGTGGAATAAAATCAGTTAGTGTTACAGGGTTACCTGATTACTTAGAATATGATAAAACTACAAATTCTATTAAATTCAAAGCAGGAAAAGAAGGAGTAGAAAAACTACCAACAGGAACACAGTCAAAAGAGTTCTCATTAACAATTCGAGCAGAAGATAATGCAGGAAACGTAAAAGAAAAAATTGCGAAAATTACTATTTCTTCAATGAGTACGAAGAACACACCAGAAGCCAAAGAGCAAACGGTAGATAACGGATCAGAACCAAAAGCCAAAGACAGCATTGGTAATGTAGAAGGATTACCAAGTGGAACAACCTTCACATGGAAAGACAACACACCACCGAACA